>JAQGJZ010000064.1 GCA_028290385.1 Enterovirga sp. | reverse complement strand
GTTCTGGAGGATCTGCGCCAGGATCTGATTGAGTGCGCGCTCATCCGCCTCGACCAGCCCCCTGCTGCCGATGGCGCACGTGATGGAGACGCCCTTTTCGCGGGCAGCCTCGGCCACAGTCGCAATCGCATCCTTCACGACCTCTTCGACCTCGACCGGAGCCGTCGTGAGCGTGACGTGGCCGGCCTCGATGCGCGAGATCTGCAGGATGTCGTTGATGACCGCGAGGAGGTCGAGCCCGCTGCCGCGGATGTGGCTCGCGTAGTCGCGATAACGTTCGTCCCCGAGCGGGCCGAACATCTCGCGCTGCATGACCTCGGCGAAGCCAATCACGGCGTTCAGCGGGGTGCGGAGTTCGTGGCTCATCTTGGCCAGGAAGTCCGTCTTCGCCCGGCTCGCGGATTCCGCTTCCGCCTTCTGCTCGTGATAGCGCTCGGCCAGTTCCGCGAGCTGCTGCGCCTGGACCTGCAGGGCCCGGCGCGAGCGCTTCAGGTCGTCCACGGTCCCGAGCAGGCGCCGCTCGGATTCGACGAGCTTCTCCTCGTGGCGCTTCAGGGCCGTGATGTCGGTGCCGACGGAGACATAGCCCCCGTCCTTGGTGCGGCGCTCGTTGATCTGCAGCCAGCGTCCGTCGGACAGCTGCACCTCGAGCGTCCGCGCGCCCTGCCGATCCATGCATTCATGCGCGACATGGGAAGCCACCCGGGGCGGACGGCCCGCCGCGATCACGTCGGCATACGGCGCGCCCGGACGCACGGCATCCGGCGGGAGGTCGTGGAAGTTCCTGAACTTCGAATTGCAGAGCACCAGGCGGTTGTCGGCATCCCACAGGACGAAAGCCTCGGAGATCGCCTCGACGGCATCGCGCAGCCGCATGTCGGCCGTCGCGCTGCGCTCGACGAAGCCGCGCTCGTCGGAGATGTCGACCGCAATGCCAAGGAGGTGGCGCGAGCCGTTATCCGGCTCGGTGACGACCTCCGCCCGGGCGCGCAGCCAGAGCCACCCGCCATCCGCCATCCGCATCCGGAAATCGTGATCCACATGGGACACGGAGGTCGAGGCGATCCGCTCGGCGAGTTCGAACAGGTTGCCGTCGTCCGGGTGAATCATGCCGTTCACCTCGCCGAATGACAGGAACTCGTCGCGGCGGTTGTAGCCGAGCAGGCTGTACAGCGATTCCGACCAGTAGATGCGCCCGCGGGAGATATCCCAGTCCCACAGCCCGCACCGGCCGCGGGAGAGCGACGTCTCCATCCGGCGCTGCATGCGAGCGTGGATGCCCTGTGCGGTGCGGGCGCGCCGCGCATGGATGGCGCACGCGCCGCCGAGCCCGGCGAGCGTCAGAAAGAAGGCCGCCGCCGCGGCCGAGTGGGCGAGCGCCAGCGGCCCCGTCCCGGCGATCTCGGACACCGGCTTCACGATCGCGAGCCGGCCGGTGGCGAGGGTCCTGAGCCCCGCCAGCGCCTCCGTCCCGTCGCGAAGGCGCGTGCGCATCGCGCCGGCCTTGTCGCCGAGGATCACCAGCGGGTTTTCGTCGTCGAAGAGGTCGGACAGCCGTGCGGGAGTCGCCTTCGCGGCAGGCTCGGCCGCGAGAATCCGGCCGGCGCCCTCCACCAGGTACATGCGCCCGGCGGCAGCTGCGCCGGCGGGAAGCGCCTGGATGGCGGGCCCGAGATGCGAGGGCAGCAGCACGCCGCTATGGGCGGCCTGGGCCAGGTTCTGGGCCGCGACCGCGAGCGTGAGTTCGAGCCTGGTGAGCGCGTCCGCGATGGCCGCCTCGCGGCTCTTCAGCCCGGCCGAGACCGCGGCCGACAGGAGCGCGACCAGAGCCACGGCGATCAGCGCCGGGCCAACGACCTCGAGCCTGAGCAGCGGGGCAGGGATCTTCCGAAAGAACGGCCCCAGCGCAGCCCTGGGCTTGCTCGCGACGTCGTGCAAACGTGTCGTAACGCCTGCGGCGTCCGCACCCATGCGAGCTCCCCTGCTCATCTTGCCCCAGTTCGGGAAGATGTGCCGCATCTCCTCGAATCGAGAACAATAGAATCGACGAGAGCTGATTTGTCCAGGCTCGCGGTAAAGACTCGTTAAGTTCTCGGGCGGAGTTGCGGCCGCGACTCACTTTGCGAAATCGTGAGTCGCGCCAAACGGTTACGCAGGAGCGAGCGAGCGCTGGACGATGTCCAGCACGTCGGCCGAGAGCGCCGGCGCTGCCGCGATGCGCTCTAGCACCGCCTGGGCCTGCGCACGCCGCGGACGGGCCATGATGCGCCACGTTCCGAACCCCGTCAGGAGCCGCGCGGCGATCTGCGGGTTGGTCCCGTTCAGGGCCAGCACGGTCTCGGCCAGGAGGGCGTAGCCGGAGCCGTCCTCCCGGTGAAACTGCGTCGGGTTCGCCATGGCGAAGCTGCCGATGAGGGATCGGACGCGGTTGGGATTGGAGAACGCGAAGGCCGGGTGGTTCATCAACTCGCGCACCCGCGCCAGCGTCCCGTCCTCCGGGATCGCCGCCTGCACGGCGAACCACTTATCGAGCACGAGCGGCTCGGCCGCATAACGCTCGCCGAAGCTGGCGAGCGCCGTTTCCCGCGCCTCGCCCGGGATGTGGGACAGGGTCGCGAGCGCGGCGAGCCGGTCGGTCATGTTCGTGGCGTGATCGAGTTGCTCGGCAGCCAGCCGCTCGCCTTCCGCAGGATCGCCGGCCGCGATCAGGTCCAGGGCCGCGTTGCGCAGGGCCCGAGCGCCGGCGCTCCTCGCATCCGGGCTGTAGACGGCCTGCGCGGGTAGCTCCTGTCGGAGCTCGTGCAGGCGGCTCGCGAGCGTTCGGCCGAGCTCCGCCCTGACCCCGTCGCGGGCGGCAAGCACTCGGTCGGGGTCCACGTCGCGTCCGATCTCCTGCGCGATCTCGGCCTCTCCGGGCAACGAGAGGACCAGGGCCGAGAAGGCGGGGTCGTCGCGGCCCGCGCGGTCCAGAAAGGCCGCGATCGCCTCCCCGAAGGCGGCGCCGGTTTCGGTGCCCGGCGCCAGGGCCAGCCGCGTCAGCAGGCGTAGGGCCACCGTCTGGGCCGATTGCCAGCGGTTGAAGGCGTCGCGGTCGTGCCGGAGCAGCACCAGCAGGTCGGCATCCGGCAGATCGAGCTTGAGCCGCACCGGAGCGGAGAAGTTTCGCAGGAGGGACGGGACCGGCCGGGCCTGCAGGCCCTCGAACACCACGCTGTCGGCGGCGCGGTCGAGCACGAACAGGCCATCCTCGCGGACCTGGCTCGGCCGGGGCGCCGGCTCTTCGCCGGCGGGCGAGACGAGGCCGAGCAGCACCGGCACGACAAGCGGCTCCTTCTCGGATTGCCCGGGTGTCGGCGCGGTGTCCTGCCGGAGGTCGAGCCGGAAGGTGCCGGCCTCGGGATCATAGGCGGTCTGGACGGACACCGTTGGCGTGCCCGCCTGCTCATACCAGCGCTTGAAATGGCCGAGGTCGCGGCCGGACACCTCGGCGAAGCAATCGAGGAAGTCCTCGACCGTCGCCGCACTCCCGTCGCAGCGCGAGAAATACAGGTCCATGCCGCGCGCAAAATCCGCCTCGCCCAGCAGCGTTTTGAGCATGCGGACGATCTCGGCGCCCTTTTCGTAGACGGTGGCCGTGTAGAAGTTGTTGATCTCGCGGTAGCGCGTCGGCCGGACCGGGTGGGCGAGGGGGCCTGAATCCTCCGTGAACTGGCGGGCCCGCAGCGTACGCACCTCGCTGATGCGGTGGACGGCCCGGGAACGCTCGTCGGACGAGAATTCCTGGTCGCGGAAGACGGTCAGCCCTTCCTTGAGGCAGAGCTGGAACCAGTCCCGGCAGGTGATGCGGTTGCCGGTCCAGTTGTGGAAGTATTCGTGCGCGATCACGGCCTCGATGTTGGCGTAATCGGCATCCGTTGCCGTGTCCGGGCTGGCGAGAACGTACTTGTCGTTGAAGATGTTGAGGCCCTTGTTCTCCATCGCGCCCATGTTGAAGTCGGACACGGCGACGACGTTGAACACGTCCAGGTCGTATTCGCGTCCGAAGACGCGCTCGTCCCAGCGCATGGAGCGCTCGAGGGCATCGAGCGCGTAGTGCGAGCGCCCTTCCTTGCCGGGCTCGACATAGACCGCGATCTCGACCTCGCGCCCGCTCATCGTTCGGAAGCTCTTGGCCGTCCGCGCGAGATCGCCGCCGACGACGGCGAACAGATAGGCCGGCTTGGGGTGCGGGTCGTGCCAGACCGCGAAATGCCGGGCCGTTCCCTCCACCTCGCCGCGCTGCTGCAGGTTGCCGTTGCCGAGGAGGACCGGCGCCTCGGCGCGATCGGCCTCGATCCGCGTGGTGTAGACCGACAGCACGTCGGGGCGGTCGAGCAGGTAGGAGATGCGGCGGAAGCCGTCCGCCTCGCATTGCGTGCAATAGACGCCGTTGGACCGGTAGAGGCCCATCAGCTTCGTGTTGGCGCTCGTGTTCACCTCCGTGTCGATCGTCAGCCGGAAGGGCCGG
>JAQGJZ010000056.1 GCA_028290385.1 Enterovirga sp. | reverse complement strand
AATCGATGACCCGGGCGCCGTTCGTGACCGGCAAGGCATCGCAGCCCTTCCAGCGCACGTCCGAGACCTACGACACGACCATCGGCTGGCGCTTCATCAACCCGCTGATGAAGCAGCAATACGGCGTGGATTCGATGCCGGACACGGCGGAGAACGTCGCCGAGGAGTTCCAGGTCAGCCGGGCCGACCAGGACGCGTTTGCCTTGCGCTCGCAGCAACGCGCCGGCCGCGCGCAGGCGGACGGCATCTTTGCCGCCCAGATCGTCCCGGTGGAGATCCCGGGCCGGCGGGGCGAGGTGATCCGGGTCGACCAGGACGAGCATCTGCGTCCCGACACCACGGCCGAGGCGCTCGCCAAGCTGAAGCCGATCCGGGCCGGGGGAAGCGTTACGGCCGGCAACGCTTCGGGCGTGAACGACGGCGCGGCGGCCGTCATCCTGGCTTCAGAAGCGGCGGTGAAGCGGCATGGGTTGACGCCCCGCGCGCGCATCCTCGGCCTTGCCTCCGCGGGGGTGCCGCCGCGCATCATGGGGATCGGGCCGGTGCCCGCGACCGAGCGGCTGATGGGGCGGCTCGGCCTCAAGATCTCGGATTTCGACCTCATCGAACTGAACGAGGCCTTCGCGTCCCAGGTTCTCGCCTGCCTGCGGCAGCTCGGCGTCCCGGACGATGCGGAGCACGTCAACCCGAATGGCGGCGGCATCGCGCTGGGCCACCCTCTCGGCATGTCCGGAGCGCGGATCGCAACCGATGTGGTGCAGGAGCTGAACCGTCGCGGCGGCCGGCTCGGGCTCGCGACGATGTGCGTCGGTGTCGGCCAGGGCGTCGCCATGGCCTTGGAACGCGTGCCGTAGCGCGCGTTCCTCCGGCTCAGTGCAGGATCTTGCGCTTGAGCAGACGGGTCCGGTCGGTTGAGGTGAGGGTGACCTCCATGACCCGCCCCACCCGGTGGATGCGCAGCGGCACCGTCACGCCCGCCTCACCCAGCGCCCAGACGGCCCGGTAGAGGTCCGCGAGCGACTCGGTGTCCGTGTCGCCGACGCCGAGCACGATGTCGCCGACCTGGAGCCCGCCCGTCTCGGCCGGCCCGCCATCGGCGAGACCCGCGATCACGATCCGGCCGTCGACCTCGGTCGCGTAGACGCCGAGCCACGGGCGGCTCACCGGGCGCGCCGAGCCTGTGCGCAGCATCTCTGGCAGGACCGGCCGCACCAGATCGATCGGGACGATCATGTTGAGGTTTTCCTCGGTGCCGCCGCGCTCCTGCTGCAGCTGCAGGGAGCCGATTCCAAGCAACTCGCCGGTTTCGCCGATCAGCGCGGTTCCGCCCCAGTGCGGATGCGGCGGGCTGGTGAAGATCGCCTCCTCCAGGAGGTATTCCCAGTAGCCGGCGAATTCCTGCTTGGCGATGACGCGGGCCGCGACGGAGCGCTGGCGGCCACCGGCGCCCGCGAGGATGACCTTGTCGCCGACCTTGACGGTGGCGGACGAGCCGAAGGGCAGCGGCTTCGCATTGATGCGGCCCAGGGCCTGGATGAGCCCCAACCCGCTTTCCTGATCATAGCCGAGCGCGTCCCCGGCGACGACCTGGCCGTCGTTGGTGGTGAGCCAGATCGTGCTCGCCTCGGTCACGAGATAGCCGATCGTGAGCACGAGCCCGCTCTCACCGATCAGCACGGCGTTGCCCGCGCGCTCGGTGCCGAGCGTGTCGGCCGTGAACGCGTCGTTGGGGACTTTGGAGCTCAGGGCCATGACGGCACCGAGCGCCCCATCGAGGTCGAAGGGATAGTCCTCCGGACGCGGCTGGACGGCGCGCGGGATCTTCCATTCGGCAGCCGGCATGAACCTCCTCGACGTGGGGGGCGGTCGAGCGATCGACCGACTACGGAACTGAGGTCAGCCTCTGCCGTTCCACGCTCCCGCACGAATTTGCCGGCCGTTGCCGGCCGGCATCGTTGGCCGTGACGGCTACGAGTTCGGGATGAACGAGCCCAGGCCGCGGAAGAGCTGGCTGACGAAGTTCGCGTCCTGGCCGCCCGCCTCGGTCCGGCGCGAGATGAAGTCGAACACCTTGCCGTCCTGCAGGCCGTACAGCGCGATCCGCTCCACGCGCAGGCCGTTGTTGAAGTACACGGCCGTGACGCGCTGGTCGGTCACCGTGTCGCCCATGAAGTGCAGCGTGCGGCTCTTCACCTGGCTGATGTAGTACCAGCTCTTGTTGCCGACCGTCGAAACCGTGGACGGGGTGCCGAGGATCTGCAGCACCTGCTCGGCCGACATGCCCGGCTTCACCTGGGCGAGGGCGCGCTCGTCCACGACGTAGCCGTGGTGGATGTCCTCGCCGACCATGCAGCCTGACAGCGTCGTGGCCAGGATAGCCGCTCCGGCAATCCGTCCAAGGAAGCTGGTTCTTCCAAGCCGCATCTGTCCCCCTCTCCGGCGGCATTCGCCGCGTTCGTCCGCGGGGCGTCAGCTAGCTGTCGCTTATGGCTTTGACAAGGCGGCAGGCTTCAGGCTCGGTGGAGAGCATGTTCCGTTTCAAGCGAAAAACGTCGGGCGAGGACCTCGTCCTCGGCCTGCATTCAACCATCGTCGAGGCCTCGCGGCGCCCGTCTCTGTATGGCGACGGCGGCATACCCGACACCATGGAAGGCCGGTTCGAAGCGCTGGTGCTGCATGCGCTGGTGGTTCTGCGCCGGCTTCGCCAGCTTCCCCACCCGGCCGACGATGTCGCGCAGGAATTGGTGGATGCGCTGTTCGCCCACCTGGAGATCGCGCTCCGTGAGATGGGAATCGGCGATTTCGGTGTGCCGAAGCGGATGAAGAAGCTGGCCGGCGCGTTTTTCGATCGCACGGCCAAGTACGACCCGCTGATCGCGGCAGGCGATCGGTCGGGCCTCGCGGCCGAGATCGGCGAGCGGCTCGCGCTGGAGCCGGTCCGGTTCGAGGCCTTTGCCGGCCTGATTCTCGCCAGCGAAGCGAAGTTTTCGGGTGCCACGCTCGAGGACCTGTTTGCCGGCCCCGCCTTTGTTGAAATCAACCAGCCGACGTCTCAGGCGACCTCGGGAACACGCGCATGACACCGGACAGCATTGGACTTCTCTCGCGGCCGTTCTCGGTTGCCAATCTGCCGTCCCGGGGCACGGAGGTCAGGGTGGAGGCGACGGCGGACGAGCTCGCGGCGCTGGCCAAGCATTTCGACCTCGCCGCGATTCACAGCCTCTCGGCCCGGCTTCATGTGAAGGGCAGTCCGGCGCGGGTGCATGTGACGGGCACGCTCAAGGCCGCCGTCGTCCAGACCTGCGTGGTGACGCTCGAGCCGTTCGAGACGGCGCTCGAGGAAGAGGTCGAGGTCACGTTCCGGGCGCCGATGCCCGGCGAGGACAATGTCGACCCCGCGGAGGAGGTCGAGGCCGATCTCGACGCGCCCGACCAGCTCGTGGGCGATCGAATCGATCTCGGCGCGATCACGGTTGAGTTCCTGTCGCTCGGGCTCGACCCCTATCCGCGCAAGCCGGGCGTGGAGTTCGATGCCGCACCTGCGGGTGCGGCAGACGAGGGCGGCTCCGCCTTCGCGGCGCTCAAGCGCCTGCGTGACAAGGACGCGTGACGGTCAGGCCGCAGCCGCCGCTCCAGGCGGCGGCTCGGCCGGAGTGATCGCGACCGACTCGCCGCACCCGCAGGCGGAAGTCTGGTTCGGGTTGTTGAAGACAAAGGTCGAGGACATCTTCGTCGTCTGAAAGTCCATCTCCGTTCCGAGCAGGAAGAGGATGGCTTTGGGGTCGATGAGCACCTTCACGCCCTTGTCCTCGACCACCTCGTCACTCGGCCGGACCTCATCCGCGTAGTCCATGGTGTAGGACATGCCGGCGCAGCCGCCGTTTTTCACGCCGACCCGCAGCCCGGCGATCGGCTTCTCCGACATGGACATGATCTGACGGACGCGCTCTGCGGCGGCGTCTGTCAGGGTGATGACCTTCATGCGCGGCAAGGCCATGAAGTGCGATCCTCGCAAACCGGGGCAAGATCGCCCGTTTGGTACAATGTAGCGCCGAGCGGTGTCATTTTGAAGGTGGCCTGCCGAGAACACTCCTGCATGGCGCGGGCGGAGGACGGGCCCCGCGGATCCTACCGGAAGTCGCGGGTCGGGATCTTGATGCCGGAGCCGAGGCGGAGGTCCGGAATGTAGATGTCGCGTGCCTTGCGGCCGAAGGCCGGCTCCGGCGCGGAGGCCGGCTCGGCCGGGGGATGGCGCCGCAAACCCTTGTCGTCCCGCGGGTCGGGGGAGCCGCCATGCTTCGCCTCGTCGCCGCGCCCGGTGCGGAGCGGGAAAACCTCCCCGTCTGGGCGGTCGCCGACCCCGCGCAGCATGTCGGAAAGGTCGGTCAGCTGGTCGGCGACAACGTGGATCACCTCGCCCTCGCGCTGCACCTTGCCCCGCACGGCGATCATGCCGGCCGACAGGATGAGCCGGCGCTGGCGCTCGAACAGCGACGGCCAGATGACGAGGTTCGCGACCTCCGTCTCGTCCTCGATGGTGATGAACATGACGCCCTTGGCGGAGCCCGGCTTCTGGCGGACGAGCACGAGCCCGGCCACCGTGACCCGCCGGCCGGTGCGGATCGTCCTCAGCGCCGCGCAGGGGAGGGCGCCACGGCGGGCGAGTTCGTCGCGCATGAAGGCGACCGGGTGCTTGCGGAGCGACAGGCCGCGCGAGCGGTAATCCTCCACGACGTTGCGGGCCTCGCTCATCGGCACAAGCGCGACCGGGCTTTCGTCGATCTCCGGGGCGAGCCGGTTTTCGCGCGCGTCTGCTGCTGCGAACAAGGGCAGGGGCTCGTTCGACAGGCCCTTGATGGCCCAGAGCGCATCGCGCCGGTTCAGCTTCAGCGAGCCATAGGCATCCGCCTCGGCGAGCCGGGTCAGGGCCGCGACCGGCACGCCGGCCCGGCGCCACAGCTCCTCGATCGACGCATAGGGGTGCTCTCCGCGTGCCGCCACGATCCGGGCGCCGTCCGCATTCGACAGCCCGCGCGCGAGCCGCAGGCCGAGGCGCACGGGCAGGAGGGGGCGGCGGGCTGTGTTCCCCTCCCCCTTGCGGGGAGGGGCCAGGGGTGGGGGGGATGCCGGATGAAGCGATCGGTTCCGCCCCCCACCCGGCCCTCCGCTGCGCTCGGGCCACCCTCCCCGCAAGGGGGAGGGCAGATCGGGTCCCTCCAACCGCGTATCCCAGCCCGACACGTTTACGTCCGGCGGCAGCACCTCGACCCCATGCGCCCGCGCGTCCCGGACGAGCTGGGCGGGGGCGTAGAACCCCATCGGTTGCGAGTTGAGGATGGCGGCCAGGAAGATGTCGGGGTGCCAGCATTTCACCCAGGCCGACGCGTAGGCGATCAGCGCGAACGAGGCCGCATGGCTCTCCGGGAAGCCGTATGACCCAAAACCCTCCAGCTGCTTGAAGGTCTTGTCCGCGAAGTCGGGCGTGTAGCCGTTCCGGACCATTCCGGTGACGAGCTTGTCGCGGAACAGCGACACCTTGCCGGTGAGCTTGAAGGTCGCCATGGCGCGGCGGAGCTGGTCGGCCTCACCGGCCGTGAAGCTCGCGCATTCGATCGCGACCCGCATCGCCTGCTCCTGGAAGAGCGGCACGCCGAGCGTCTTGTGCAGCACCCGCCTGAGCGCTTCGGTCGGGTACTCGACGGGCTCCCGTCCTTCCCGCCGGCGCAGATAGGGGTGCACCATGTCGCCCTGGATGGGGCCGGGCCGCACGATCGCGACCTGGATCACGAGGTCGTAGAGGCATTTGGGCTTCATGCGCGGGAGCATCGCCATCTGCGCCCGGCTCTCGATCTGGAAGGTGCCGAGCGTGTCCGCCTTCTGGATCATGGCGTAGGTCTTCGGGTCGTCGCCCGGCACGGTCGAGAGGTCGTGCATCTCGCCCGTGACCTCCTCCAGGAGATCGAAGGCACGCCGCATGCAGCCGAGCATGCCGAGGCCGAGAACGTCGACCTTCATGAACTTCAGCGCGTCGATGTCGTCCTTGTCCCATTCGATGACCTGGCGGTTCTCCATCGCGGCCGGCTCGATCGGGACCAGATCGTCGAGCCGCTCTTCCGTCAGCACGAAGCCGCCGGGGTGCTGGGACAGGTGGCGCGGCGTGTTGATGAGCGCCTGGGCGAGCTCGAGCGTCAGGCGCAGGCGCCGGTCCTGCAGATTGAGGCCGAGCGCGGCCGCCTCCTTCTGGCCGACGCCGTCGCGGCTCCAGCCCCAGACGAGACCGGCCAGCGCCGCCGTCACGTCCTCCGGCAGCCCCAAAACCTTGCCGACCTCGCGCACGGCGCCGCGCGCGCCGTAGCGGATCACGGTTGCGCAGAGCGCAGCGCGGTGGCGGCCATAGGTGTTGTACACCCACTGGATCACCTCCTCCCGGCGCTCGTGCTCGAAATCGACGTCGATATCCGGCGGTTCGCGGCGCTCCATGGAGACGAAGCGCTCGAACAGGAGCTCCTGCTCGATCGGGTCGATCGACGTGATGCCGAGCATGTAGCAGACGACCGAATTCGCGGCCGAGCCGCGGCCCTGGCAGAGGATCGGCGGATCCATGCTGCGGGCCGCCTGCACGATGGCGTGCACGGTGAGGAAATAGGCCGCGTAATCGAGCTCCCGGATCAGCGTGAGCTCGTGCCGGATCTGCGCGTCGAGCCGCTCCGGCACGGCATCACCATGGCGCGCGTGGGCGGCCTCCCAGGTCAGGCGCTCCAGCGTTTCCTGCGCGGTCAGGCCGGTTTCCACCACCTCGGACGGGTATTGGTAGCGCAGTTCCCCGAGGTCGAACCGGCAGGCTTCCGCGATCTCGACGGCGCGCGCGATCGCCTCCGGGTAGCGCTCGAAGAGCCGCGCGGTTTCGGCCGGGCGGCGCAGGTGCCGGTCGGCATGATGCTCGAGCCGAAAGCCGGCCTCCTCGATCTTGAGGCCGAGCCGGATGCAGGTGACGACATCCTGCAGGATGCGGCGGTCTTCCGAATGGTAGAGCACGTCGCCGGTCGCGACCGTTTTTACGCCCGCCTCGGCCGCCATTCGGGCGATGCCGTCGAGATGCAGCGCGTCGTCCGGGCGGAAACGGCGGGTCAGGGCGCAGGAGGCGCGCCGCCCGAAGACCTCGCGCAGCCGCGCGAGATCGGCCGCGAGCGCCGCGTCCGGCCGGTCCGTCAACAGAATGGCGTGCTGGCCCTCGCTCCAGGGCAGGAGATCCTCCCAGCCGAGGATGCACCTGCCCTTTCCGCCACGCCCCTTGCCGAGGGACAGGAGCCGGGTCAGCCGCGCATAGGCGGCACGGTCGGTCGGGTAGAGCAGAAGGGAGGGGTCGCGTTCGGAATCCGGCACCTCGTCTCCCGGCTTGAACAGCCCGGGATCGCGGACGAGATCGAGCCGTGTGCCGATCACAAGGCGCACGCCCGTCGTCTTCGCCGCCTCCCAGCAGCGCACGATGCCGGCGAGCGAGCCGCGGTCGACGATGCCGAGGGCCGGGATCCCGAGCAGCGCCGCCGCCGCGAACAGCTCCTCCGGCGAGGACGCCCCGCGCAGAAAGGAGAAATGCGTCGTGACCTGGAGCTCGGGGATCATGGCCGCCGAGCCTTGCGCGGGGCTGGGCGGGCCGGAGTTAGGTTATGTCGTTCCAGGGGTTGCGAACGGGGACCCCGAAATCCGCGAAATGCTTCACGTTGCGCGTTGCAACACTTGCTCCGTGAACTCGTGCAATGCCCAGGATCATCGCGTCGAATGCCCCGATGGTCCGGCCTTGTCGACGAGACACGGCAATAATGTCCCCATAATGGCTCGCCGCGGGCGTATCGAACGGGAGCGTGTACCCATCGAACGTGCGTATCAAGACCTCGGATGCGGCGGAGGTAATTTCGCGCCGACGCTCCCCGTCCGGCATGATGGCAACGCCCATCATGATCTCGGCATGGGTTACAGCTGTCGTATAAAGGCCTTCCGGACCGGCCTTGATTATCCAGGATAGGACTGGAGCCGCAGGTGTTGTTTTCATCAACTCCGAGATGACGTTCGTATCGAGAACGATCATCCCTTGAAGCCGGGCGGGTCGCGAGGCGGCTCACGTGTGGGCAGCTCAAGGTCTACGCCGCCGAGCGGGCCGAAAGCCGCCCGGAACGCGTCTACGATCTGCTGCCCGCGATTTATCGGCTCTGCAGGGAGAGCTGCGCTCAGGATGTGGCGCGCTTCCTCTTCCATGGATCGACCATGGCTTGCTGCGCGCAGTCGCAGGCGCGACTTCACACCGTCGTCCAGCTTGCGAATGGTCAAGGCTGCCATGGGCCAAAATATATGGCCTATGTGGTTTGACAGCAATGCTATCAAAGAAGGCCGTCACGCGAAGCGCCCGTGCAGCCACCAGCGCGTGCCTTCGGGCGCGGGGGCGTTGCGAAAGAGCCAGAAGCGGCGGCCCTTCTCGTCTTCCACGCGGTAATAGTCGCGCAGCTCCGCGATTTCGGCGTCGGAGACCCACCATTCGCCATGCACCCGTTCCGGGCCGTCGGCGGAGGCCACGCGGTAATGGACGCGGCGCCAGACGAAGCTCCGCGGCGGGTAGTCCGGCAGCAGCGCCATTGCCTGCACCTCCTCCGGCGGCTCGATGATGCGTGAAGGGCGCGGCAGGGTGTCCGGCCATGAGCTGCCGGTGAGGGGCGCGAGCGCCGGCACGCGCTTCACCGACCGTTCCGGCACGCGGCTCTCGACCGGCGCCACCCGGAAGACGCGCCCCGCCCCGAGCCGGACGCCGAGCCTATCGACAAGCGGCGCGAGCGCGCTGGCATCGCGGGTTTCGGCGGCCTCGAGCGAGGCGACCGCCTCGGCCTGCCGCTCGCGGAGCGGCTCCACGCGGGCGGCGATGAGCATCATCTCGTCGATGCCGAAGCCGGGATCGACCGTTTCGAGGCGCTCGCCGACCAGGCGGACACAATGGGCCGGATCGCGCGTCGGCAGCGAGGCACCGACACGGAGCGCGACCGGCTGGCCGTCGACCCGGCGCAGAATCGTGTCGAGCAGGCGAAGGCCATCGCCGCGCCGCTCCAACTCGCGGCAGAGTTCGGCCGCGAGGCCCTCTAGGGCGGCCGCGAGCCCGTCCAGATGACCGAGCGGCTCGGGAAATGCGCGCCGGACGCACAGTATCTCCCGTGGCACGATCGGAGTGAGCGGATCGGGCGCGAGGCCCACCACGCGCTCGTAGCGCTCGAACAAGGCGCGCCCGAACCGCCGTGTCAGCTGCGCGCGGGGCAGCGCGGCAAGCTGGCCGACCCGCTCCACCCCGAGCAGGGCGAGGGCGCGGCATGTTTCCGGGGTCAACCGCAGGCTCGGCACGGGAAGCGGGACCACCGTCTTTGCGGCCGCACCGGCCGGCACGACGCCGCCGCCCCCGAATCGCGTCACCGCCCAGGCCGCGCCCGGGGTGTCGGCGAGCGCCGCATGCGCCGCGAAGCCGGATCGCCGGACCCTGCGCAGGAGGTCCCGGAGGAGCATCGTTTCCCCGCCGAAGAGATGGGCCGACCCCTCGGTGTCGATCAGCACGCCATCCGGCGGATCGGCCTGCACGACGGGCGAATAGCGCAGGCACCAGCGGGCGATCTCACCGAGCGCCTGGAGATCGCTCTCGGGATCCGCCTCGATGACGAGGAGGCCCGGCACGGCGGCCTGGGCATGGGCGATCGTCTGACCGGGGCGGATCCCGATGCCGAGGGCGACCTCATCGGCGGCCGCGACCAGCCGCCGCGAGCCTTCGCGGGCCGCCGTCACCACCGGCCGCGAAGGGCTGGCCTCCGCCGCCCCCCTGGATTGCGGCCGGGAGAGGCGCGCGATCCTGTCGGTCGGGAAGGTCGGCAGGAAGAGCGAGACGACCCTTGGCATCGCAGGCCTCGACAATCCAGGAATGCGGCTCGGCACCGCGGCAGCGAAGAAGGTCGACGCGCCAGCGCGCACGGGCGAGGCCGGGCACGGCGGGCGGCCGCGATGGGGCCGGGGCGATGTGCCAGCGGGTGAAGGCGGCGTTCGGCTCGGCGGCCGAGGCGCGCTCGGCATCGTTGCGCCAGCGCCGCAGCGCGAAGGCCGGCACGCCCGAGCCCTCGGCCGCAAGCTGCAGCCGGCGGGAGGCGACGAGCGACAGATGCGCGACCTCGCCCACCACCCCGGCGAGCCCGCCATGGCGGAGCGCCTCCTCCATGGCGGGCAGCACCTCCGCATCCTTCCAGGTCTCGACATAGATGACCCGGTCGGGGTGGAGCCCGACGGAGGCGAGGGCGGGTGCGAACAGGTCGCGGCCGCGGAGGCACCAGAGGACGCTCCCCTTGAGCCGTGCGAGGCAGCCGCCGATGAACAGCGTCGCGGCGGCGGCATGCTCCGCCTCCAGGCCGCTTTCGGCGAATTCGTGCAGGGTGCCGAGCGGGAGCCCGTCCCAGGGAAGATGGCTGTCGACCGCCTCGATCCCGAAGGCGAGCGCAGGTCGCCGCGCCCGGGCCGAGCGGTCCAGGGCGACGATCCGGCGGCGCAGATCGGACAAAGCGGCATTGTGCCCGGCATGCTCCATGCCTTGCTCAAAAGGTTGTCGGGGTGGCGTTGTTCC
The DNA here is from genome assembly GCA_028290385.1 of Enterovirga sp. Classification (GTDB taxonomy): domain Bacteria; phylum Pseudomonadota; class Alphaproteobacteria; order Rhizobiales; family Beijerinckiaceae; genus Enterovirga. Next base: position 328 of record JAQGJZ010000056.1, on the reverse strand, counting down.
TAGTTTGTTCTCAGCATGAGGCCCGAGTCAATCGGTCGCGCTCTGCCGCCAAGTTTCCATGTCTGACCTGGGTCGATCCACCGCGGGGACGCCGCTCCGCGGGGCGCCAGGGACTCATGCGCTTGTGAGAGAGCCGGCGGCCAACCGGGAGGGGGGCGCACACAAGCTCAGCCGTCAACCCGTGTTCCGCGAGGCGATGTGGCCGTTGGTCCCGAATCCGCTCACCTCCAAACAAAAAGGCCGTAGCATTGCTGCTACGGCCCTTCTGAACTCAGCCGGGGCATCGCTGCCCCGGCAAAGACTCGACGCTGGTATCAGAGACCCAGGA
>JAQGJZ010000247.1 GCA_028290385.1 Enterovirga sp. | reverse complement strand
CTCGACCCCCTGGGTGAAGTCCGCGAAGGAGACGATGCCGGGCCGCCGGGCGATCGGGGAGGGCGGTACGGGCGAGGGACCCCAATCGGCGTCGTCCCCGACCACCACGAGGTCCACCAGGCCCGCTTCGAGCAGCTTCTCCGCCCGCTCCGACATGCCGCCGATATTGGTCGTGACCAGCACCCGGGCGCCGGAATCCCGGAGCTTGTGCGCGAGCTCGCGCTCGGCATCGAGCGGCGACAGATGGACGAGGCGGGCCCCGGCCATGCTGCCGCCGAAGAAGCAGAGCGGATGGTAGGGCGTGTTCGGGAGATAAAGGGCAATCGCGCTGCCGCGGCCGAACCCGGCCCGGAGAAAGGCTCCGGCGGCGATCGCGGCGCCGTGCTGAAGGTCGCGGTAGGTGATGGTGCGGCCGCGGAACTCGAGCGCGGGCCGCGGCCCGTACTGGCTGACCGCGTCGCGCAGCAGGGCGGGAAGCGTCGAGATCGCCACCGGCATGTCCCACGACAGCCCGGCCGGATAGGATTTTTCCCAGGGGAACGGGCGGGCGCTCACGGGCCCTCGCTTGCGTCGACCGACCTCGGCACGCGCTCCTCCCGCGTCGAGCGCCTATTCCGGCGCTTGCGGCTCATGTCGAACAGTCCGCGCGGCAGTGTCAATGGAGCACCCGGCCGCGCCTGCCAGGCCCGCGGCGATCCCCTGGAAGCCGCCGCGAAAGCTTGTACGATGGGCTGCCCGGGAGCGCGCCCATGACGATGCTGTTTCGGAGTTCGGTTCTCGCGGCCTGCAGCCTCCTCGTACCCGTCGCGGGCGCCCAGGAGGCGAACCTCGCCAAGCCCAGCATGGTCCACAGGCAGGTCGTCGAGGGCATGCCGAAGGGCGACAAGCAGGAGGTCAGCGTGCTGACCGCGAGCTTCCGGCCCGGCGACAGGACCGTGTTCCACACCCACCGCTTCCCGGTCACCGTGTACGTGCTGGAGGGCGCGTTCACGCTCGAGGTCGAAGGCCGGCCGCCGGTCGTCGTGAAGGCCGGCGAGGCCTATGTGGAGCCGGCTCACGTGAAAATGACCGGCTTCAACCGCAGCGCCACGGAGCCCATGAAGGTGCTCATCGTCTATGTGGGCGATCCCGGAACGCCGTTTCTCGACATGGCCCACTGAGCCGGCATCGGCACCGCCCAGGGGCGTTTGGGCCGCAATTGACCGCGCCCGAGAGCGCGGCCGATAAGCGGGGGACGGTGGCCGGGCCACATGGCCGCCGGGGAGGGTCCCATGCGCGAAGCCGTCATCGTGTCCACCGCCCGCACGCCGATCGGCAAAGCGTATCGCGGCGCCTTCAACGACACCCAGGCGCAGGAACTTGGCGGCCACGCCATCCGGGAAGCCGTGAAGCGGGCCGGGATCGATCCGGCCGAGGTCGAGGACGTGGTGCTCGGTGCCGCCCTCCAGCAGGGCTCGACGGGCGGCAACATCGCCCGACAGGCCTCCCTTCGGGCCGGGCTGCCGTCCAGCGTCGCGGGCCAGAGCATGGACCGGCAATGCGCCTCAGGCCTGATGGCGATCGCGACCGCCGCCAAGGAGATCATGGTCGACGGGCTGCAGGTTGCGGTCGGCGGCGGCCTGGAATCGATTTCGCTCGTGCAGAACGAGCACCAGAACCACTGGCGCGGCCAGGATCCGTGGCTCGTGAGCCACGTGCCGCAGCTCTACATGACGATGCTGGAAACGGCGGAGATCGTGTCCGATCGCTACGGCGTGTCCCGCGATGCGCAGGACGAATACGCGCTGCAATCGCAGCAGCGCACGGCGGCCGCGCAGGATGGCGGCCGCTACAAGGACGAGATCGCCCCCATCACGGCCACGATGGCGGTTGTCGACAAGGCCAGCGGCGAGACCACAAAGCGCGAGATCACGCTCGACAAGGACGAGGGCAATCGGCCGCAGACCCGGCTCGAAGACCTCCAGAAACTGCAGCCGGTGTTCAAGAACGGCCAGCGCGTGACGGAGGGGCGTTTCATCACGGCCGGCAACGCCTCGCAGCTCTCGGACGGTGCCTCCGCCTGCGTCCTGATGGAAGCGAAGGAGGCCGAGCGCCGCGGGCTGGCGCCGCTCGGCGCCTACCGGGGCATGGCAGTCGCCGGCTGCGATCCGGACGAGATGGGCATCGGGCCGGTCTTCGCCGTGCCGAAGCTCCTGAAGCAGCACGGGCTCACGGTCGACGACATCGACCTGTGGGAGCTGAACGAGGCGTTTGCCTGCCAGGTTCTGTATTGCCGCGACAGGCTCGGCATCCCGAACGAGATGCTGAACGTGGATGGCGGCGCGATCTCGATCGGCCACCCCTACGGCATGTCCGGCGCCCGGATGACCGGGCACATCCTCGTCGAAGGCAAGCGCCGCGGCGCCAAATACGGCGTCGTGACCATGTGCGTCGGCGGCGGCATGGGCGCGGCCGGGCTGTTCGAGATCTTTTAGCCGCTGGGATCGGCTTGGCGGAACGCAAGCCGATCCGCCCCGCCGCTCGCGCCCTTGCCCCGCCCCCGATGCTGCCGATACAGGCGATGGGACAACATGGACCGGGGAGGCGAGCACGTGGCCGACGCACAACCAGGTGTGACCGAGCTCAAGGTTGCTGACGGCGTCGCCGTCATCACGGTCAACAACCCGCCCGTGAACGCGCTCGGGGCGGCCGTGCGGGACGGGGTCGCGGCGCGGATGCGCGAGGCGGCCGCCGATCCGGCCGCGCAGGCCGTGGTGCTGATCTGCGCCGGCCGCACCTTCTTCGCTGGGGCGGACATTACCGAATTCGGCAAGCCCCCGAGGGGCATTCCGCTCGGCGAACTCGTCACGCTGATCGAGGACATGCCGAAGCCGGTCGTCGCCGCCATCCACGGCACCGCGCTGGGCGGCGGGCTCGAGATGGCGCTCGGCTGCCATTACCGGGTCGCAGTCCCGTCCGCCCGCGTCGGCCTGCCCGAGGTGAAGCTCGGCATCCTGCCCGGCGCCGGCGGCACGCAGCGCCTGCCGCGCATCGTCGGGGCGGAGCGCGCGCTGGAGATGATCACGTCCGGCGAGCACGTGCCCGCCCCGAAGGCGAAAGAGGCCGGGCTGATCGACGAGCTCGCGCCCGAGACAGGCCTGCGCGAGGCCGCGATCGGTTTCGCAAAGCGCCTCGTCGCGGAGGGCAAGGGGCCGAAGAAGGTCCGTGACCTCACCGACAAGATCGCGGCGTCGCGCGGCCGGCCGGAGGTTTTTGCCGATTTCGCCAAGGCGAACGGGCGAAAATTCCGCGGCTTCGAGGCGCCGGCCGCCTGCATCGAGGCCGTGAAGGCTGCGGTCGAGCTGCCCTTCGAGCAGGGCATCGCTAAGGAGCGCGAGCTGTTCCTGAAACTCGTCTCGGGCACGCAGTCGAAGGCGCAGCGCTACGTGTTCTTTGCCGAACGTGAGGTGCGCAAGATCCCGGACCTGCCGGACGACACGCCAACCAAGCCGGTCACCTCCGTCGGCATCATCGGGGCCGGCACGATGGGCGGCGGCATCGCGATGAACTTCCTCAACGCGGGCATCCCGGTGACGATCGTTGAGATGAAGCAGGACGCGCTCGACCGCGGTCTCTCGATCATCCGCAAGAACTACGAGGCGACCGCGGCCAAGGGCCGGCTGAAGCCGGAGGATGTCGAGAAGCGCATGTCCCTGATCCAGGGATCCTTGGATTTCAATGCGCT
>JAQGJZ010000002.1 GCA_028290385.1 Enterovirga sp. | reverse complement strand
CGCACCTCCTCATTCCGGGATACGTCTTCACGGGCCTGACCGCCGCCCCCGGCGTGACCGAGAAGCCCGCCGCCGCCTGGACCCCGGAGCAGACGGTGGATTTCATGCTCGCCTCGATCGAGCGCGGCGACTTCTACATCCTGTGCCCGGACAACGACGTCACGCGCGAGATGGACGAGAAGCGAATGGCGAGGGCCGCCGGCGACGTGATCGACAACCGCTCCGCCCTGTCGCGCTGGGACGCGCGTTACAAGGACGCGTTCGAGGCCTATATGAAGGCGTGAGGCTTCGAGCAGGCGGGCCGTGAACGCACCCGACACGCATCGGGCGATCCTTCGCCACCACATCGCGACCGTCGAAGCCAAGCACCCCCTCAAGGTCCTCGGCAAGCCGCCGCGCGGCGCGGCAGCGCATCTGATGGAGGAAAACGCGCTCGATCTCCTGGCCGAGAAGCGCCCCGGCCTCAGCCTTTTCGGACTCGCGCAGGCGGAAATCGACCTTGCCGACCTGATCGGACGGCCCGTCGGCATCGTCCTCCTTAGCGGTCTCAGGGGCAGAGAGGCGGAGGAGCTGCCAAAGCTGGCAACGCCGCTGTGAGTCGCTCTGACCTGGAGCGCTGGAGGATGCTCATGACCATTGCCAGCACGCCCTGGTCACCGCCGGCAGGCACCCTGTCGCGGAGCTGGCCGCGGACAGAAACCAACTCCAGTCGTTGCTGTACGATCTGGCGGTGATTGGAACGACCGTCGGAAAGCTCTCCTCGGAGGTCCGAGGCCTCGAACCCACTCTGCCCTGGCGGGCGATAGTCGACACGAGGAACCGCATCATTCATGCGTATTGGCAGATCGACTTGGCGATCCTCGCGGGCGTCGTGGAGCGCGATCTCCCCGCGCCGGAGAACGCGCTTGATCGCCTGATCGAAACCGTGGAGCAGAGCGGCCTTTGACGCCCGTGATCAAGATCTGCGGCCTGTCGCACCCCGACACGCTCGACGCCGCCCTCGCGGCGGGGGCGGACATGGTCGGGTTCGTGCGCTTTCCGCGCTCGCCCCGCCATGTCGGGCTCGAGCAGGGACGCGCGCTCTCCGCCATGGCCCGTGGCCAGGCTCGGCGGGTGCTGCTGGTCGTCGACGCCACGGATGCGGAGCTCGACGAGGCGATCGCGGCGCTCGAGCCGGACCTCCTGCAGCTCCACGGCAGCGAGACGCCCGAGCGGATCGCCGCCATCCGGCACAGAACCGGATTGCCGGTCATGAAGGCGCTCGGCGTCGCAGGGGCGGAAGACCTCGCCCGCATCGCCGCTTACGCCGGGGCCGCAGACCGCCTCCTGCTCGACGCGAAGCCGCCGCGCGGCGCCGCCCAGCCGGGCGGCAATGGCCTTTCGTTCGACTGGTCGCTTCTCGACGGCCTTGACCCGCGGCTGGATGTCATGCTGTCGGGCGGGCTCGATCCCGGAAACGTCGCCCAGGCGATCGCGCGAACGCGCGTCAGGGCGGTGGACGTATCCTCCGGGGTCGAGGCGGGGCCGGGCGCCAAGGACCCGGACAGGATCAGGGCCTTCATCAGGGCGGCACGCGCGGCCTTCGCGGCCGCCCAGGACGGGACATCATCGTGACAGCGCAAGCGACCCCGAACAGCTTCCGGATTGGCCCGGACGAACGCGGCATGTTCGGCACCTTCGGCGGCCGCTTCGTCGCCGAAACCCTGATGCCGAACATCCTGGCACTGGAAAAGGCCTACGAGGAGGCGAAGGCCGACCCGGCCTTCCGGGCCGAGATGGACGGCCACCTCAAACATTATGTCGGCCGGCCAAGCCCGCTCTACTTCGCCGAGCGGCTGACCGAGGAGTTGGGCGGCGCCAAGATCTACCTGAAGCGCGAGGAGCTGAACCACACCGGCTCGCACAAGGTGAACAACGTGCTGGGCCAGATTATGCTGGCTCGCCGGATGGGCAAGAAGCGCATCATCGCCGAGACGGGCGCCGGCCAGCACGGCGTCGCGACCGCGACGCTCTGCGCCCGGTTCGGGCTCGAATGCATCGTCTACATGGGCGCGGTCGATGTCGCGCGGCAGGCGCCGAACGTCTTCCGCATGCGGATGCTGGGCGCGGAGGTGGTGCCCGTCCAATCCGGCACGAAGACCCTGAAGGACGCCATGAATGAGGCGCTCCGCGACTGGGTCACCAATGTCGAGAGCACGTTCTACTGCATCGGCACCGTCGCCGGCCCGCATCCTTATCCGGCCATGGTGCGCGACTTCCAGTCGGTGATCGGGACCGAGACTCGCGAGCAGATGCTCGAGGCGGAGGGCCGGCTGCCCGACTCGCTCGTCGCCTGCATCGGTGGCGGCTCCAACGCCATGGGGCTGTTCCACCCGTTCCTGGATGACCGCGACGTCGCGATCTACGGCGTCGAGGCGGCCGGGCACGGGCTCAGCGGGCTGCATGCCGCGTCGCTGACCGGCGGCCGTCCCGGCGTCCTGCACGGCAACCGCACCTACCTTCTCATGGACGAGGACGGCCAGATCGCGGACGCCCATTCCATCTCGGCTGGGCTCGATTACCCCGGC
>JAQGJZ010000506.1 GCA_028290385.1 Enterovirga sp. | reverse complement strand
CGGAGGCGCGCATCACCGCCTCTAATGGGCGCGCGGGCTCCGGTCGCGGCAGCGGCGCGGCGACGGGCTCGGGCCCCGCGTCGTCGCTGAACAGGATTTCGGGAACGGCGATCTCGAGGTCGGGGCGCGTGTCCGGTTCGGGCTCAGGGGCGGGCTCAGGCTGCGGGGCCGCGACCGCGACGGGATGAGGCAGCTCGAGTACGTCCTCGAAGCCGCCGTCCTGCGAGTCGGACCCGTCGATCCGCTCCGGCTCGGCGTCCTTTGGAGCGTCCTGATCCTCGGCGATGATGCGCCGGATCGATGCGAGGATTTCCTCCATCGACGGTTCTTGCGTCTTGGCGCTCGCCGCACTCATCCAACTGCCCGGTTCAGGTGGGCGCCGCCGGAGGAATCATCGGCGGGCGCAATGCAAGTATCGCGAGCCCGAATCTGCCGATCAAGCGAGCGGCACCGCCGACCACAGGGGATTCGGCGCTAGCGCCCGTCCGGGGTCCGCAAGCCCCACGGCAGGTCCTTGACCTGGTCGAAATGCAGCTTGGCGCTGTAGATGGCGGTGTTGAGCCCGAGCGATCGCGCGCTGAGCCGGCCGATCGACTGCGCGACCGAGAACGACGCGACGACGCGGTTGCGCTGCGCCGTGATCAGGTTCACCCGGGCGTTCAGGAGTTCCTGCTGCTGGTTGAGCACGTCGAGCGTGGTGCGCTGGCCGACGCGCGCTTCCTCGCGCACGCCCGTCAGCGCCACCTCAGCGGCCGCCACCTGGGCCTGTGCGGCCTGCACGTTCGCCTTCTGCGCTTCGAGCTCACCCCACGAGGCGATCACGGCCGCGCGGACCTGATCGCGCGTCGCTTCCGCCTCGATCCGGCGTTGCCCCGCGGTTTCCTTGGCCTGCCGCACGCGCGCATAAACCTCGCCCCCCGTATAGATGGGGACGCTGATCTGGCCGCCGATGGCGGCCGCCGTCGTCTGGTCGCCGGGGAAGCTCGATTCGAAGGACTGGCTCACCTGCCCGACGATGTTGACCGTCGGCGCGAGTTCGCCCTCGGTGACCTTCACCTGAAGCTCCGCCACGTCCACTGCGTGCAGGGCCGAAATCACCGCCGGATGCTCGTCGAGCCCGATCTGCACGGCGGCCGCGAGCGAGCGGGGCACGAGCCGGTCGATCGGCCGGCCCGGCGCGAGCTGCCGGGGCTCGACGCCGACCACCTGGCGGTACACCGCGATGGAGGCCTGGAGGTTGCTCTCGGCGACCGCCACGCCCGACCGGGCCTGGGCCAGCCGCGACTCGGCCTGCGCGACGTCGGTGCGGGTCACCTCGCCGACGTTGAACCGGTCCCGCGTCTGACGGAGCTGCTCTTCGAGCACCTCGACGTTGTTGCGCTGCAGATCCAGGATCGCCGTGTCGCGCAGCACGTTCATGTAGGATTGCGCGGCGTTGAACAGCGTCGTCTGCTCGCTGTTGCGGAGCGACTCGCGCGCGCCGAGGACCTGCGATTCTGCCTGGCGGACCGAGTTCGACGTCCGAAAGCCGTTGAACAGGTTTTGCGTGACGTTCAGGCCGACGGTCCCGGGAAACAGGTCCCGGGTGAAATTGTTCAGGCCACCGGCACCGCCGGCGCCCGAGCGCCCGGTGGCATAATTCGCCCCGAGGGTGCCGCTCGCCGTGACGCTCGGCCGATAGCCAGACAGCGCCCGGGGCACATTCTCGTCCGTGGCGCGCACGGCGGCGCGCTGCGCATCGAGGGTGGGATTGCCGGAATAAGCGCGCCCAAGCGCGCTTTCGAGAGTCTCGGCCTGGGCCGAGACCGGAAGAACCGCGATCATGAGGGCAGCCGCGGCACCCACCGAGCGTCTTCCGGGAGATTCAGACTTGATCGGTTGCACGCTTTGACTCGTCCAGCGGCTGAGCCTCAGGCCAGGGCCAAAGATCGCCGCCTAGTAGTGGTAGCGCCTCGATGCTCAACGGGAAATGACTCCCGCCAGCCGCGACGCGCTTTCGGATTGCAGTGCCGCAAAAAGGCGACACCGACTCCGGGCTTCAGAAGGTGAAGCCCGCCTCGGCGGCGAATGCGGGAAGGCTGGGCACGGACGCATCGAACAGCCGGCGACGGCTGAATCCGGCGCCCGCCCGCACGTGCAGCACGGCGTAGGTTGCGGCGCCCTCGCGTTCGAAACAGGCGAGCCGCCCTCCGTCGCGGAGTTGCTGCAGCAGCGCCTCGGGCCGCGTGTCGGCGACGCCGTTGATCAGCATGGCGTCGAACGGAGCCCGGTCCGGGCAGCCATCGGCGAGGCGGCCGATGACCACCTCCGCCCCGGGAGCCGCGCCGGCGAGTCGTTGCCGCGCGGCCTCGCCGAGCTGCGGATCGGATTCGAGCGCAACCACGCTCGCGCCCAGCGCGGCGAAGATCGCGGCGGAATAGCCATAGCCGGTCGCGACATCGAGAACCTTGGCGCCGGGATCGATCTCGAGCGCCTGAATCGCGCGGGCCAGAACCATGGGCTGGAGGATCCAGCGCGGCTCGTTTCCGGTCTCGGCGAGACTGACGTTTCGGTCGAGATAGGCGAAGGGCGCTCGGCTCTCCGGCATGAAGCGCTCGCGGGGGACCTCCCCCATGGCGGCGAGCACGGCGCGGTCCGTCACGTCGAACGTGCGCAATTGGTTGTCGACCATGTTGCGCCGCGCGCGAGCGAAATCGAGCATCCCGAACGTTTCCTGGAGGGGCATGGCGGCCTTGTCCGGGATCGCGCCGGCAAAGGCAAGACGATGGTCCGTGCGGGAGAGCGGCGAACCGCTTAGCCGGGGGCTGCGCTATAGGAAGGGCGGATCACATTCGCCGATGGGCGGCGCAGGACCGGGCGGCCGTGCCGCGGGTCGCCGTCGTCCGCCGCGCCCCAGGCGGGGCGCGGTCGAACGATGGTGGAGGCCTCGCCCGGAATCGAACCGG
>JAQGJZ010000505.1 GCA_028290385.1 Enterovirga sp. | reverse complement strand
CCGCCCAGGCGTGCGAGCGACGAGCGCGGCCACCCCGCCCGACGCCCGCCGGAAGCCGGAGGAGGCGAGATCGCTCAAGCGCAGCGTCAGCTTCAGCATAGCCGGCAGGAGCACCAGCGACAGGATGGTCGAGAACAGAAGCCCACCGATCACCGCGATGGCCATCGGCGAGCGGAACTCGCCGCCGGCTCCAACCGCGAGCGCGCTCGGCATCATGCCGGCCACCATGGCGACCGTGGTCATGATGATCGGGCGCGCGCGCTTGCTGCCGGCATCCGCGATCGCCTCGTCGACCGGAGCACCGTGCCGGATGGCCTCCACGGCAAAATCCACCAGCATGATCGCGTTCTTGGTCACGATCCCCATCAGCATAAGGATGCCGATCCAGACGGGCGTCGTCAGCTGCTGCCCCGTGACGAGCAGGGCGATCACCGCGCCGCCGATGGAGATCGGGAGCGAAAACAGGATGGTGATCGGCTGGACGAAGCTCCCGAACAGGAGCGCCAGCACGGCATAGACGGCCATCAGGCCGAGCCGCATCGCGTCGGCGAAGCCCTGCGAGAGCTCCTGCAGGTTCTCCGCGTCACCCGACTGGCTCACCACCACCCCGCGCGGCAGATTGCGCATCACGGGCAAGTCGCGGATGGCCTCCAGCACGTCCCCGAGGGCGGCATTCCCGGTCAGGTCCGCCGCGACGGTCGCCTGCCGCTCCCGGTCGTACCGGGCGATGTTCGCCGGACCTTCGCCGAGCCGGAGATCGGCGATCGCCGAGAGCTGGACGGTGCCGCGGCCCCCCCCCCAGGGCACGCGCAGCTGCTGCAGCACCTGCCAGTCCGCACGGGCGCTGTCGTCGAGCTGCACGCGGATCGGCACCAGCCGGTCGCCGGCGTCGAAGCGCGCGAGCGCGGGCCCGACATCCCCGATCGTCGCAACCCGGATCGTTTCGGACAGGGTCTCGGCCGTGACCCCGAGCTTGCTGGCGAGATCGAGCCGCGGCGTGATGCGCAGCTCCGGACGGTCGAGCGTCGCGGTCGAGATCACGTTGCTGAGCGCGCCGAGGCGACGCATCTGGGTCGCGAGCTCGTTGGCGACGCTGGCGACCGTTCGGCTGTCCTGCCCGGTGACCACCAGGGAGATGGCCCGCAACCCGTTCTCGTCGACGAACCAGTGCCGGATGTCCGGGAAGCCGCGCAGGCGCTCGGCCACCTGTTCCTCGAGCTGGCGCTGCGTGACCTTCCGGTCGGACTTGTTGGTGTAGTTCACGATGATCGTGGCGCGGCGGACATCGACCGCGCCTTGCGGCAGCCGGCCGCCATCCACGAACACGCTGCGGATCTCGGGAAACGTGCGGAGTTCGCGCGCCAGCGCCTCCGTCACGCGCTGGTTGTCGATCAGCAGCGATCCGGGCGGGAGCTCGATAGACAGGACGGAGCGGGCCGTGTCCTGCGCGGGCAAAAAGCCCTGCGGCAGCAGCTTGATGCTGGCGATGGACGCCGCGAACACGCCGAGCCCGATCGCGACCGTGACGACGTAGTGGTGAACGGATGCCGCAACGAGCCGGGCATAGGCCCGGGCAAGGACGTTCGGGGCTTTCTCCTCCGTGTGCTTCGCCTTCAGCAGATAGGCCGCCAGCATGGGCGTGATGAACCGCGCCGCGAGCAGCGAGAAGAAGACCTGAACCGCAACCGTGATGCCGAACTGCTTGAAGAACTGCCCGGCGATCCCGGACATGAAGCTGGCAGGTGCGAAGATCGCGATGATCGTCAGGCTGATCGCGATGACGGCCATGCCGATCTCGTCCGCGGCATCGATCGCGGCCTGATAGGGCGATTTGCCCTCGCGGATGTGCCGCACGATGTTCTCGATCTCCACGATCGAGTCGTCCACCAGGATGCCGGTGCTGAGCGTGACGGCCAGGAAGCTGACGAGATTCAGCGAGAACCCGAGCATGTCCATCACCCAGAAGGCCGGGAAGATGGACAGCGGCAGCGAGATCGCCACGATCACGGTGCTGCGCAGATCACGCAGAAACAGCAGAACGACGATGACGGCGAGCGCCGCGCCTTCGAACAGCGTGCTGATCGCGGCCTCGTAATTGCCGACCGTGTAATCCACCGACGTGTCGATCAGCGTGAGCTGAACGTCCGGGTACTCCGCCTCGATCGCCCGCACGTTGGCCTTCACGGCGTCGGCGACCACGACGTCGCTCGCCCCTTTGGCGCGCTTGATGCCGAGCGCGACCACCGGCCGGCCGTTCTGGCTCGCATAGGTTCGGCGGTCCGCAACCGTGTCGGTCACGGTGCCGAGGTCCATGAGCCGGATCTCGTTGCCGCTGGCCAAGGGCAGCATCGTGCCGCCGAGCTCGTTCAGGCTCCGCGCCCCGGCGAGGGTGCGGATCGCGTGGTCGCGGCCGCCGATCGGCGTGCGGCCGCCCGCGACGTCGGCATTGATGCCGCGAAGCCGGCGGCTGACGTCGAGCGCGGTCAGGCCGAAGGCTTCGAGCCGGTCGGGATCGAGCGAGACGAGGATCTCACGTTCGACGCTGCCGATCGATTCGACCTGCGCGACGCCCCGGATGCTCTGGATGCGACGCTTCACGACCGTGTCGATGAAGTGGGAGAGCTCCTCCGGCGTCTTGGTCGAGCCCACGGCCGCATAGGTCAGGATCGGCAGCCCGACGACGTCGACCCGCTGGATCAGCGGCTCCTGTGCGAGCTGCGGCAGGGCGGAGCGGACGCGGGTGACTGCGTCCTTCACGTCGTTCAGCGCGCGGTCGGTGTTCGTCTCGAGGCGAAACGCGACCGTGGTGATCGAGATGCCGTCGTTGATGACCGACATGATGTGGCGGACGCCCTCCACGCCGGCGACGCCATCCTCGATCGTCTTGGTGACCTG
>JAQGJZ010000235.1 GCA_028290385.1 Enterovirga sp. | reverse complement strand
CGAGCAACTGCACGCGATGGACTACATGGTCTACGCCTACCTACAGGTCGGGGAGGATGGGAAGGCCCGCGAGGCCGCGGACGAGATGTTGCGGGTGGCGGGCTACAGCCCCGACGTCCGCACGGGCTGGTTCGCGGTCGCTGCCAGCCAAGCCCGCTACATGGTCGAGCGCGCGGATTGGGAGGGGGCGGCACGCCTCACCGTCCGGCCGAGCCGGTTCGCCTACGCGGACGCGCTTACCCATTTCGCCCGCGCGATTGGTGCGGCCCGCACCGGCGGCCTCGACTCGGCGCGGGAGGACATCGCCAAACTGGCGGAGCTCAGGGACAAGCTCGTCCTGGCCAAGGACCCCTATTGGGCCGAGCAGGTCGACATCCAGCATCGAGTCGCGAGTGCGTGGCTGATGTTCGCGGAGAGCCGGCCGGAAGAGGCGCTCGCGAGCTTGAGTGCTGCGGCCGACCTGGAGGACAGGACCGAGAAGTCGATCGTGACCCCAGGCCCACTAGCCCCGGCTCGAGAACTCTATGGCGCCATGCTCCTGGAGCGCGGGATGGCTACGGAGGCCCGAATGGCGTTTGAGTCGACGCTGAAGAAGGAGCCGAACCGGCTTGGCGCAACCATCGGGGCCGCTAAGGCCGCAGCAAGCTCAGGCGATGCTGAGGGCGCGCGGCAGCATTACCGCAAGGCCATCACGCTGACAGAGGGTGCAGGGGCGGATCGCCCCGAGCTGAAAGACGCACATAACTTCCTGGCAAAGCTCTAGCCGGCGGGAGGCGGGCTACGATGGTCAGCATCCATGCCCTGCGCGCGAAACTGGCACTTGCTGCAATCTGTGTCGGAGCGGGGTTAGCGCTCGGGGCCAGTTCCTCGGGCGTGGGTTCCGGGAAGGCTGCAGTGTGGCACCCGGTCTGGCGAGAGGTGAAGTGGCCCTTTTCAGGCGACCCATGGGGACCAGGGAAGGCGTACATCTGCCGCGCGGCGGATTGCGGGGCCGAGGCACGCATTTATCTGCGGGCCAAGATGGGCCTGTGCAACTGCGCGACCGGCATAGAGGACGATGCCGATCTCGATCGCATGGGCGACCTCTACCTTCTCGGCGGTGATGTCGTGCCCAGCGGCGCGGGCCGCCAGATCGTAGTCGGGCAGATGAAAGGACGCAGCCGCGCCTACGCGCTCAAAGGCCCGCAGGAGGCATACCGGACGGCCATCACGATTGGGTACAGCGACCGGTGCGACATGGTTGTGGCAACGGGTATCCTGCAGCGCGAGAGGCAGGATGCGACGGAGCCAGCGATCTTGGAGTTCCTCAACAGCCCGGCGGTCCTTCGCTGGACGGAGACTACGCTGGGCCTCTGACGTCCGACACGACCGGCCGACAAACCCAAGTCTCCGAGCCCCCGCCGAAGTGGGTCGATAAAGCAGGGCGGAGGCCGGCCGATACGTAGAAGCCCAATGCCCCGGCAGCGCGCGGCGCCTGCGCCCCCTTCGAATGCCCGGCCGCAACGGCGATCACAACACGTCAACTTTCGGTATTGATGCCGGGCATTGATCACCGAAAGCGCATCGCGACAGGCTCGGGGTCAGCGGATCTCGTCCGCTGTGACGCTGAACTTGATCAATTCGCTTGGGCCAAAGGTCAGCGTGAGAGGGACGTCAACCGCGTCTCTTCCATAGGCGATCAGGATGCGGCCGATCCGCGGGTCGTTGTTGCGGGGGTCGTACATGTGCCAGCGCCCGCCGAGGAAAACCTCGATCCAGGCGGCGAAATCGCCGGGGGAATGGGGCGGCGGCAAGCCGATGTCGCTCACGTAGCCGGTACAGTATCGGGCCGGAATATTGAGGCATCGGCAGAAGGCGATCGCGAGGTGGGCGAAGTCGCGGCACACGCCGCGCCGCTCCTCGAACGCCTCTGCGGCAGTCCGGGTCGCACGCGAATGCTCGTACCCGAAGGTGATATGATCGTGGACGTAGTTGCAGACGGCCGCGACTCGCTGCGAGCCCGGAGGAACCGAGCCGAACAGCTTCCAGGCCGTTTCGGACAGCCGGTCCGTCTCGCAATATCGACTGCCCAGCAGGAACAGGATCGCATCCGGCGGCAGGTCCTGGACCGCCACCTCCGGCGCCTGGGGTGCCGTGGGATCCCATTGTCCGGTGTCCCGGATGGTGGCGTCTGTCCGGAGCGTGAACGGTCCGGGAGGGGCAACCAAGCGGTTGCACCAGTTCCCGAACGTGTCCCTGTAGCCGTGCACTGGGACTGGCGGCGATGTCATCAGATAGTCGGGCCGCTCCAGATCGGACACCCTGGACGAGTGAACGTTCAGGGTGGCGATGATCGGCGTCGATTGCTCGAACGCGTACGTCATCTCGCACCCGATATGGATCCGCATCCTATTCCCTCGTTCCGGGTCGCGGCTTATCCCGACGGGACGACGCTTCGCGCCGATAGCTCACGTGCTGTTGGGCTCGTCAACGATCGCAACGCCTGGAGCGGGCGCGGGTGGGTTCGATCTCAGGCCTGGACCCGGCTGCGCCGGCGCCACTTGAAGCGCATCGAGGGCCTGCGGGAGCAGTCGGGTCAGGATGTCAGCCCATTCCGCCTGCCCCTCCGGTCGCGTGATCAGATCCTGTCGGATCTCGATACCAACATGGACGAGGCCCCTTTGTTCGCCATGGACCGGAATTGAGTAGTCGCTCAGGTCGGAGACGGCATAGGGCTCGTTGTCGCCGACCGTGTAGCGCCCCTCCCCGACGAGCAGGGCGTGGAGCGCCTTGGCGAGCCGCCCGTCCCGGCCGTACAGCATACCGATGTGCCAGGGCCGGGCCACGCCCTTGTATGCGGGCGTGAAGCTGTGCATCGCGATCAGGACCGTCCGGCGCCCGTCCGCGAGGCGCCGGTCGATCTCCGCCGCGATCCGCTCGTGGTAGGGCCGGAAGATCTCTGCAAGGCGTCGCTCACGCTCTGCCGCCGACACGTTCAGGTTCCCCGGGATGCACGTCGTCTCGCTGATCGCGGGGATGGACGAGGGTGCAGTCGGCGGGCGATTGCAATCGACGAGAAGGCGAGAATAGCGCTGCTCGATGAGCGCTGCGTCGAGCCCACGCGACAGGCGACGGGAGGTCGCTGCGATGCCGACGTCGTAGGCGATGTGCCGGTCGAGCTCCGATGCCGCGAGGCCGAGGGTGCCATGGGTCGCGGGCAGGTGTCGGCCGGCGTGGTCGCAGACCAGGAGAAAGGGTGAGCGGCCCTCCAGGCTTTGCGTTGAAATGGGCGGCAGGTCGTTTGGGGAGAGTA
>JAQGJZ010000469.1 GCA_028290385.1 Enterovirga sp. | reverse complement strand
GAGCGTGGCCCGTCGCGTTTCTTGTCCTTCGCTGGTCCGGTGACTTGAGCGAGGAGCCCAAACCCGATCCCATCTCGAACTCGGCCGTTAAACTCCTCAGCGCCGATGGTACTGTGTCTCAAGGCCCGGGAGAGTAGGTCGTTGCCGGACCTGCCAAGGACAAGAATAACCCTCTTCAACGATGCCTGTTTCGCGCAGCTGCGGCTGCGCTGGGTGACGTGCCGGACGGCTCTCGTCAGACCGAGATACGCCCCCAAACGTCCCCCCAACGAAACGACCGCCGCGGCAAGCCGCGCCGGACACAGGCTGGCGCGGGGTGGAGCAGCTCGGTAGCTCGTCAGGCTCATAACCTGAAGGTCGTTGGTTCAAATCCAACCCCCGCAACCAAATTCCAAAAACCCGCCGCGCTCACCCGCGGCGGGTTTTTGCGTTTGGGGGCCGGCCGTTTTGGATGCGCGGGCGCGCTCGCCACCGCCGGAAGCGGGGAATTGCCGTGCTCCCCCTGTGCGGTGGAGAGGAGCCGCCCTAGATTCCGGCCCATGAGCGTCCCGGCCGCGATCCCCTTCCCCCTGCTGACGCGCTTCGAGGACATCGCGGACGAGCGCGCCTACCAGCCCGTGCCAGACGGCTGGGTCGTCGGCACGGCGGATGTGGTGGATTCGACCGCGGCGATCGCGGCGGGACGCTACAAGGCCGTCAACATGGCCGGCGCCGCCGTGATCGCCGCGATGTCCAACGCCCTCGGCGGCGCGCGCTTCCCATTCGCGTTCGGGGGCGACGGGGCGGCTTTCGCAGTGCCGCCCGAAGCGGAGGCCGCAGCGCGCAGCGCTCTTGCGCAGACGGCGGCCTTCGTGGCCGAGGAATTCGCGCTCGAGCTGCGGGTCGGGCTGGTTCCGGTCGCGGCGATTCGGGCGGCCGGCTTCGATATCCGGGTAGCCCAATTCGCCGCCTCCCCCGACCTCACCTACGCGATGTTCTCCGGCGGAGGGCTCGCCTGGGCCGAGGAGCAGCTCAAGCTCGGCGGATTTGCCCTTTCGCCGGCGCCGGCGGGCTCGCGACCGGACCTCTCCGGCCTGACCTGCCGATTCGAGCCGGCCCCCTCCCGCCGCGGCATCGTCCTCTCCATCATCGCGCGCCGGATGCCCGGGGCAGGCCGGCCGGAGTTCGCCGCGCTAGTGCGCGACATCCTGCGGCTGATCGAGGCCTCGCCGGACAGCGCGCGCCCGATCCCGGACGAGGCCCCGCCCCTGCGCTGGCCGCCGAGCGGGCTCGAGCTCGAGGCACGAACGCGCCGGCAGCCCGGGAGCAGCCTACGCCTGGAGACGGTCCGGACGCTGGCGCGGACGGCCCTGTCGACGCTCGTGTTCCGGCTTGGGCTGCCGCTCGGCCGTTTTCGGCCACAGCGCTACCTCGACCAGCTCGTCGCCAACACGGATTACCGCAAATACGATGACGGGCTGCGGATGACGATCGACTGCGCGCCCGATCTGGCGGAGGCGATCGAGCGCCGCCTGGCCACCGCGGAGGCCGAGGGGGGCGTCGCCTATGGCCTGCACCGCCAGGATGCCGCCCTGATGACCTGCATCACGCCGTCGATCCACCGCAGCGACCACGTCCATTTCGTGGACGGCGCGGGCGGCGGCTATGCGGCAGCCGCGCTCAGGCTCAAGGGCGGCTGAGCCGGCTCGGCGGGCCGCGGGCCGCGGCCTGATTTACCGGTGGTCGCTGCCGACGGCCTCGGCGACCGAGGCGACGCCGTCGCGGCGCAGAAGCGCGGCCAGTTCGACCTTGATGCGTTGCACGAGGCCTGGGCCTTCGAAGACCAGCGCGCTGTAGAGCTGCACGAGCGAGGCGCCCGCCCGGATCTTGGCATAAGCGTCGGCACCCGACGCGACGCCGCCGGCGCCGATCAGCGGGATACGGCCGCCCGTTAGCCGGTACAGATCGCCGAGGCGGCGCGTGGAGAGCTCGAACAGCGGCTTGCCCGAAAGGCCGCCGGTCTCGGCGCGCTCCCCGCTGCGGAGGGTCTGGGGACGCGAGATCGTGGTGTTGCCCATGATCAGCCCGTCGATCCCGGTCGCGAGCGCGACCTCGGCCGCGTCGGCGAGGCCCGCCTCGTCGAGATCGGGCGCGAGCTTGACGAGGAGCGGCGGCAGCGAGCCGCTCGCGGCGCGCGCCGCGACCGCGGCCTCGATCAGCTTCTTCATGCTGTCGCGGCCCTGCAGGTTGCGCAGCCCCGGCGTGTTCGGGGACGACACGTTGATGACGAGGTAATCGGCCAGGGGCGAGACGGCCCGGATTCCGCTCACGAAATCGGCGACCTCGTCCGCCGTGTCCTTGTTCTTCCCCACATTGAGGCCGACGACGCCCGCCCTGCCCTTCCGGGCCGCCATGCGGGTCACCAGCGCGTCGAGGCCGCGGCTGTTGAAGCCGTAGCGGTTGATGACCGCCGCGTCCTCGGTGAGGCGGAACAGCCGCGGGCGCGGATTGCCGGGCTGCGGGCGCGGCGTGACCGTGCCGATCTCGACATGGCCAAAGCCGAGCCGGAGCAGCGCGTCCGGCGCCTCCCCGTCCTTGTCGAAGCCGGCCGCGAGGCCGAGCGGGTTCGGCAGGTCGAGCCCGAGAACGCGGGTCGCCAGGATCGGATCGTCCGGCCCGGCGCGTCCGAGCGGCACGCCAGCCGCCAGCGCCTGCACGGCGAGGCGATGCGCCGTCTCGGGATCAACGAAGCGGAGCGCGGGCCTAAGCGCCGCGTAGAGGCGGTCGAGAAGCATCGGAAGGGCGCGTTCGCTATTCCGGCGCCTTGTCGATCCCGCCATTCGCCTTCGACCAACCGGCCGGATCGTGCAGAAAGGACTCGACCTCGCGCAGCACGGTGGGCTCGAAGCGCCCGCCCGCCTTGGCCACCGCCAGCACGTCCCACCAGGTGGCGAGGTGGTGCATGGTCAGGCCCATATCGGCCAGGATCTTCGGCGAGTCCTTGAAGATCGAATAGTAGAAGACCACGAAAATGTGGTCGACGCTGCAGCCGGCGTTCCGCAACGCGTTGGCGAACACGATCTTGCTGCGCCCGTCCGTCGTCAGGTCCTCGACCAGCAGGATGCGCTCGCCTTCGGTGACGTGGCCCTCGATCTGGGCGTTGCGGCCAAAACCCTTCGGCTTCTTGCGCACATACTGCATCGGCAACTGCAGCCGCTCCGCCATCCAGGCCGCGAACGGGATGCCGGCCGTCTCGCCGCCCGCGACCGCGTCGAAGCGCTCGAACCCGGCCTCCTGGCAGACGCGCGAGGCGCCGAGGTCCATCAGCGTGCCGCGAACGCGCGGAAACGAGATCAGCCGGCGGCAATCGATATAGACCGGGCTCGCCCAGCCGGACGTGAAGATGAAGGGTTTGTCCTCCATGAAGCGCACGGCATCGACTTCGAACAGCATCCGGGCCGTCGTCTCGGCCGCGATGGCCTTGTCGGCAAAAGTCACCCCCTGGAACATGCTCGTCTCACTCTCTCGTTCGGCTCAGGCGACGACGCGCCAGCCCAGGTTTTGGCCGCCGCGATAGACCGGGATATTCTCCTCGGGCCCGTCCACGGCGAGCGTCTCGGGCGCGAGCCAGGCGGCGCGCTCCAGCGTGATCGTGTCCTCGTTCGGCGCCATGCCGTAATGGCGCGCGCCGTTCAGCGAGGCAAAGGCCTCCAGCCTGTCGAGCGCGCCGGCGCGGTCGAACACGTCGGCATAGATCTCGATTGCAGTCGGCGCCGAGAAAATGCCGGCGGCGGCCGGGATCGCGCGCTTGCGGGCGAGCGGGTGCGGCGCCGAGTCGGAGCCGAGGAAGTAGCAGGGCTCGCCCGAGGTCGCGGCGGCGACCAGCGCGCGGCGGTCGCGCTCGGTCTTGGCGACCGGCATGCAATAGTAATCGGGCCGCATCCCGTGGCCGAGCATATCGGTCCGGGTCAGTTCCAGATGATGGGCCGTGATGGTGCCCGCGACCTGCGGGAACTTCGCGCGCACGAAATCAACCGCGACCGCGGTGGTCAGGTGCTCCAGGATCATCTTCAGGCCGGGAAACTTCT
>JAQGJZ010000452.1 GCA_028290385.1 Enterovirga sp. | reverse complement strand
GCGATGATGGTCAGCGATCCGCCTTCCTCGATGTTGCGGGCCGCGCCGAAGAAGCGCTTCGGCCGCTGCAGGGCGTTGGCGTCCACGCCGCCGGTCAGCACCTTGCCGGATGACGGCACCACGGTGTTGTAGGCGCGCCCGAGGCGGGTGATCGAATCCAGCAGAATGACGACGTCACGCCCGTGCTCGACGAGGCGCTTGGCCTTCTCGATCACCATCTCGGCGACCTGGACGTGGCGTGCCGCCGGCTCGTCGAAGGTCGAGGAGATGACCTCGCCCTTCACCGAGCGCTGCATGTCCGTCACCTCTTCCGGCCGCTCGTCGATGAGCAGCACGATGAGGTAGCATTCGGGGTGGTTGGCCGTGACCGACTTGGCGACGTTCTGCAGCAGAACCGTCTTACCCGTCCGGGGCGGCGCGACGATGAGGGCGCGCTGGCCCTTACCGATGGGCGCCACGACATCGATGATGCGGGCCGAGAAGTCGCGCTTGCCGGTCTCCTCAACGACCTCGAGCCGGATCCGCTCGTCCGGGTAGAGCGGGGTCAGATTGTCGAAATGGACCTTGTGCTTGAGCTTCTCAGGGTCCTCGAAATTGATCGTGTTGACCTTGAGCAGCGCGAAATAGCGCTCGCCCTCTTTCGGGCCGCGGATCGGGCCGTCCACCGTGTCGCCGGTGCGCAGACCGAAGCGCCGGATCTGCGAGGGTGAGACGTAGATGTCGTCCGGGCCGGGGAGGTAGTTCGAATCCGGCGAGCGCAGAAAGCCGAACCCGTCTTGCAGCACTTCGACCACGCCTTGCCCGACGATCTCGGTTTCGCGGGCCGCGAGTTGCTTCAGGATCGCGAACATCAACTCCTGCTTGCGCATAGTCGATGCGTTCTCGACCTCGCATTCCTCGGCAAAGGCCAGGAGCTCGGTCGGGGACTTGGCTTTCAGGTCCTCAAGTTTCACTTCCCTCATCGGGGAACACTCTCGCGGGTAAGGAAGGGCCGGGACTCGCGGGGACGGACGACAGGGCAGCCCGGTTGTGCGCGCTCGCGGCAATGAGCCTCGAAGGCTCTTCCACGCGTAGCGTCCTGTCGGTTGGAAGGACTTACCCTATAGGGCCTTTCCGGCCTGCCCTCAAGAGCTCGGCCGGAAAATCAGAACGGCTTGAAGACGACCAGGACGACGATTGCGACGAGGCACAACGTCGGCACCTCGTTGACGATCCGGTAGTAGCGGCCTGAATGCGTGTTCCGGTCCTCCGCGAACTCGCGCAGGCGCTTCGCCAGCAGGCCGTGCAACCCGGACAGGACGAGCACGACCGCGAGCTTGGCGTGCAGCCACCCCTGCGCAAAGGCGCCCATCTCCCAGGCGAGCCACAGCCCGAAGACCCAGGTCGCGATCATGGCAGGGGTCATGATCGCCTTCAGGAGCCGCCGCTCCATGACCTTGAAGGTTTCCGATTGCGGCGAGCCCTTGGGCGCCTCGGCGTGATAAACGAAGAGCCGCGGCAGATAGAACATCCCGGCCATCCAGGCGACGAGCGAGATGATGTGCAGGCTCTTCAGCGCCGGGTAGAGCATCAGGACTTCGCCCCGTAGCGCGAGGCGGCTCCCCTCACCCGTCGCAGCATGTGCTCGACATGGACGATCGGCGTTTCCGGCAGAATGCCGTGGCCGAGGTTGAAGATGTGCGGCCGCCCTTCGACCGCATCCAGCACCGCGTCGATCCCGCGCTCGAGCGCATCGCCGCCCGCGATCAGGGCGAGCGGATCAAGGTTGCCCTGCGTCGGCAGATGCTCGGGGAAGGTCGGCAGCACATGGGCGAGGTCGACCGTCCAGTCGAGTCCGAGCGCGTCGCCCGGGCAGTTCCAGCCGAGCTGGGTCATGTGCCCGCCCGAGCCGCGCACGAACACGATCACCCGTGCCTGGGGCCTCGCGGCCTTCACGCCGGCGACGATGCGCGAGATCGGATCGAGCGACAGCGGACCGAACAGGGCCGGCGGCAGCGCGGCCCCGAACGACTCGAAGATCTGGACCGCGTCGGCACCGGAATCGATCTGCCGGATCAGGTAGGTGGTCGAGGCCTCGACCAGTCGGTCGATCAGCGCCGCCATGAACGCCGGATCGCGATAGGCGAGGGTGCGGGCGGGCGCCTGGTCGGGCGTGCCCTTCCCGGCGATCATGTAGCTCGCCACCGTCCAGGGAGCGCCGCAGAAGCCGAGAAGCGCCGTCTCGGCCGGTAGCCCTTCCCTCACCCGTTGCAGGACCTCGAACACCGGAGCGAGCCGCTCCAGCGGGATCGTGGGCGCCAGGCGATCGAGCGCCTCCATCGAGGTGGTCTGGGACAGCCGCGGGCCTTCGCCCTCCTGGAAGCTCACGTCGCAGCCGAGCGCGTGCGGCACGACCAGGATGTCCGAGAACATGATCGCGGCATCGAACCCGAACCGGCGGATCGGCTGCAGCGTGACCTCGGTCGCGAGCTCGGGATTGTAGCAGAGGTCGAGGAACGAGCCGGCCTTGGCACGCAGCTCCCGGTACTCCGGCAGATAGCGGCCGGCTTGCCGCATCATCCAGATGGGTGGGGGCCATACGGGCTCGCCGTCGAGGACCCGGCAGATCGGTTTGTCAGATGCCACGGACCCGTTCGGCCTTTCTAAAAAGGAATCTAGAATCTGAATCTTTGCTTCTCTTGCTTGATGGGTCGGATTCGGTCCCGCAAGGCCGTCCACAGGTTGCCCACGGCCTGGCTAGCACGGATCGGCCCCCGGCGCGCGGGCCGGACCGTTAACGGGAGCTAAAGGTTACCAAGGGGTTAACCATCGAGTCCCCTCTGGACAAGGGCGGGTCGCGGCGCGCCATCACCGATTCCCTGGTTCCAGGAGCCCCGCAGCCGAGCCTGTTGAGCCCGGCTGGGACGGTTTGGGTCGGCCGTTACCTGGACCGCCGCCGCGGGGTCCCTTATCCACACTTGTCGACTCCCCGATCGCGGATTGTCCCCGTGGGCCGCAGCTACTTCCATCTCCATCTGGTCTCCGACTCGACGGGCGAAACACTCATCGCGGTGGCCCGCGCGGCGACGGCCCAATACGAGGGCGTTTCGGCGATCGAGCACGTCTACCCGCTCGTGCGTTCGTCGAAGCAGCTCGACCGCGTGATCGCGGAGATCGATGCGGCGCCCGGGCTCGTGCTCTATACGCTGGTGGATCGCGATCTGGCCGGGCGGCTGGAGGAGGCGTGCCGGGCCACCGGCTGCCCGCACCTCTCAGTGCTCGCGCCCGTGCACGCCTTGCTCGAGAGCTATATCGGGGCCGCCTCCACGGCCCGGCCCGGCGCGCAGCACATGCTCAACGCCGAGTACTTCAAGCGCATCGATGCGATGAACTTCACGCTGATGCATGACGACGGGCAACTCCCGACCGATCTCGACGAGGCCGATGTGGTGCTCGTTGGGGTGAGCCGGACGTCAAAGACCCCGACCTCGATCTATCTCGCCAATCGCGGGCTGAAGACCGCCAACATCCCGCTTGTGCCGAACATGCCGGTCCCGCCGGCCTTGGAGGCCGTGAGGCGGACATTGGTTGTCGGGCTGGTCGCCTCACCCGAGCGGATCGTCCAAATCCGGCAGAACCGCCTCCTCAGCCTGAAGGCGGACGAGGACACGTCCTATGTCGACCGCGAACTCGTGGCCGAGGAGATCGCCTTCTCGCGCCGGCTCTGCGCCCGCCACAACTGGCCGGTGATCGACGTAACGCGCCGCTCCATCGAGGAAACGGCGGCCGCGATCCTCGACCTGTATCGCGACCACGCGGTCAGGTTCATCGCGGTGTGACCATGTCGGCCATCTGGCGCGGCACCGCACCGCTGCTGCTGGCCTCGACGAGCCCCGTGCGGCGCACGCTGCTGGAGGCCGCGGGGTTTCCGGTCGAGACCGTGCCCCCGGACGTCGACGAGCGGGCTGTCGAGGCTTCGCTCGGCCCTGGGATCCGGCCTGCCGAACTCGCGGCCCGGCTCGCGGCCGAGAAGGCGAGTGCAGTCGCGCGCCTCCATCCCGAGCGAATCGTCATCGGGGCGGATCAGGTGCTCGATCTCGACGGCGAAAGCCTCGGCAAGCCCGGGTCGCCGGAGAATGCCCGGCGGCAGATCGCCCGGCTCGCCGGCCGAAGCCACTTCCTCCACAGCGCCGTCGCGGTTGCGACAGGGGGGCGGCTCCACGCCGTCCGGGTGGCGACCGCACGTCTGTCCGTGCGTGATCTCGATGACGCCGCGATCGCCCATTATGTCGCCTCGGCCGGCGAGGCCGCGACGCGCTCCGCCGGAGGCTACGAGATCGAGGGTTTGGGCATTCACCTCTTCAGCGCCGTCGACGGCGAACATTCCACCATCCTGGGCCTTCCGCTGCTCCCGACGCTCGCCCTGCTGCGCGAGCTGGACCTGATCGCCCTATGAACCGCCGCGCCTTCGTGATCGGGCATCCGGTCGCCCATTCCCGCTCGCCGCTGATCCACGGCTACTGGCTGCGCCAGCACGGGCTCGACGGCTCCTACGAGCGCATCGACGTGGCCCCGGGCGAGCTGCCTGCTTTTCTGGCCCGCATGGAGGCCGACAGGTTCGTGGGCGGCAACGTCACGGTCCCGCACAAGGAAGCCGCCTTCCGGCTGGTCGCGGAACGGACCGAGCGCGCAAATCGACTCGGCTCGGTCAACACGCTCTGGCTGGAGAATGGGCGCCTGCACGGCGACACCACCGACGGCGAGGGTTTTCTGGCCAGCGTCGCCGGGGCGGTCGGGGCCGATTGGCTCGGCGGGATCGGGGTCGCACTCGTGCTCGGCGCGGGCGGTGCGGCGCGGGCGATCGTCGGCGCCCTGCTCGATGCGGGCGGCTCCAGGATCCGCGTCGCTAATCGGACGGAGGCGCGCGCGCGGGATCTCGCGGCGCTGGCGCCCGATCGCGTCGAGGTCGTTTCCTGGGCGGGGCTGCCGACGGCGATGGCCGAGGCGGACCTCCTCGTGAACACGACGCAGGCCGGCATGAAGGGCCAGCCGCCGCTGTCGCTCGACCTCTCGGGTCTGCCGGCCAGGGCAATCGTCTCGGATATCGTCTACGTCCCGCTCGAGACGCGTCTCCTCGCCGATGCGCGGGCCCGCGGGCTTCGGACGGTGGATGGCCTCGGCATGCTGCTGCATCAGGCCGTGCCGGGCTTCGCGCGCTGGTTCGGCGTCCGGCCTGAGGTCACGGCCGAACTGCGCGCGCTTGTCGAAGCCGATCTTGGACGCGGCGCATGACCTTTGTGCTCGGCCTGACCGGCTCGATCGGCATGGGCAAATCCGCAACCGCGATCATGTTTCGGGATCTCGGAATCCCGGTTCATGACGCAGATGCCGCCGTCCATGCGCTGTATAGCGGCCGCGCTGCGCCGCTCATCGAGGATGCTTTCCCGGGCACGGTGGTGGACGGTGCCGTGGACCGCACAAAGCTGTCCGAGCGCGTGATCGGCCGGCCGCACGCGATGCGGCGGCTCGAGTCCGTGGTCCATCCGCTCGTGCGGGAGGAGGAAGCCGCGTTCCTGCGCCGCGCCGTGACGCACCGGATCCCATTGGTCGTACTCGATGTGCCGCTGCTGTTCGAGACGGGCGGGGAGGGCCGCTGCGACGCCGTGGTGGTCGTGAGCGCCGACGCGGCCGTGCAGGAAACCCGGGTTCTGGGCCGGCCCGGCATGACGCCTCAGAAGTTCGCCGCGATCCGCGCAAAGCAGATGCCGGACGCGCAAAAGCGCCGGCGCGCCCACTTCATTGTGGAAACGGGCTACGGCTTCCCTCGGGCAAAGACGCAGGTCTCTGGTATCGTTCGCGCTCTGGCCGGCCGGCCGGGCCGGATCCTCGGCCCGCGGTTCGGGGAGGAGGCAGGCTCTGGCCCCGCTGCGTGAGATCGTCTTCGACACCGAAACCACCGGCACCGAGCATCTCGGCGGAGACCGCGTGGTCGAGATCGGCTGCGTCGAGCTGCTGAACCACATCCCCACGGGGCGGGTCTTTCACAAATACGTCAACCCGGAGCGGCCTTGCCATCCGGAGGCTTTCAGGGTGCACGGGCTGTCGGACGCGTTTCTGGCCGGCCACCCCTGCTTCGCCGCGCTGGCGGACGAGATCTGCGATTTCTTCGGGGACGCGAGGCTGATCGCGCATAACGCGAGCTTCGACATCGCCTTCATGAACGCGGAATTCCGGCGAACCGGCCATCCGGTCATCGTCATGGATCGCGTGCTCGATTCGCTGGCGCTGGCGCGCCGCAAGCATCCCGGCGCGTCCAACAGCCTCGACGCGCTCTGTCAGCGTTATGGCATCGACAATTCACGCCGCACCAAGCACGGGGCGCTGCTCGACGCCGAACTCCTGGCCGAGGTTTATGTCGAGCTGATCGGCGGAAAGCAGGCCGATCTCGGCCTGGCGATGGGGGCCGGGCCGCGCATCCTGGTTCCGGGCGCCGCCTTCGGGGGCCACGGCGAGCGCGCCCCGCGTCCAACCCGTCCGGCGCTCGACGAGGCGACCCTCGCGGCGCACATTGCGTTCGTGAACTCCCTCGGCGGCACCCCGATCTGGCGCGAATACGTCGCCGACGCCGAGCTCGAGGCGAACGCCGCCTGAAACGAAAAAGGCCACGCGCTGGCGTGGCCTCGATCAAGACGTCCGCGAGCGGAGCGTCAGTTCATCGGCTGGTTCGCAGCCGGACCGGCGCCGACCGGGTTCTGGGCCCCTTCGGCTTCCATCTTCTGCCGATACAGGCCGACGAAATCGATCGGGTCGATGTAGAGGGGCGGGAAGCCGCCGTTGCGAACCGCCTCGGCCACGATCTGCCGCGCGAACGGGAACAGCAGGCGCGGGCACTCGATCATCACGACCGGGTGTAGCTGGTCCTGCGGGATGTTGCGGACCCGGAACACGCCCGAATAGGTCAGGTCGAAGGCAAACATCACCTCGTTGCCGACCTTGGCGTTGCCCTCGAGCGAGAGATCGACCTCAAAATCCGTCTCCGCCAGCTGCTTGGCATTGACGTTGACCTGGATCGAGATCTGCGGCCCGGCGCCTTCCTGCGGGGTGAGCGAGCGCGGCGCGTTCGGGTTCTCGAAGGAGATATCCTTGGCGTATTGCGCGAGCGCGTTCAGCGAGGGTGCCTGGTCGGCAGCCTGAGCGCCATTGCCTGCCGGATTCTCGGCCATAGGTTGATCCTGTCTGTTTCCTGGGCTGTGGCGCATCCGCGACGACGCTCTGGTCCGGCGGAAAGCAGCAGGTCGCGCTATCACGCTTCCTTCAGGCTCACAAGGCCGTGCCGCCGCCCGTTGCTTGTGGTGCTGGGCGCTGGATGTTACGACGAGCAACCCCACATAGGCGTGAGGCCGGGTGGTCCACGTCTGGCCAGCGGGCCGTCGACGGCCGCTCCCTCAGGCCGAAGACCCGTTAGATGATGCAAGATTCGTTCGACGTCACGACGATCGTCTTTCTAGCCCTCGCGATCTTCGTGATCTGGCGGCTGCGTTCCGTTCTGGGGCAGAAGACGGGCCACGAGCGTCCACCCGCGGATCCGTTCGTGCGGCGCGAGCCGCTGGATGGATCGCGGCCGGCCGCCAACGGAACCGACAATGTCGTCCGCCTGCCGACCCCGGGCGCCGAGCGCCCCGTCGCGCCGGCCACCGCGGCCCCGGCAGGAAACCGCTGGGCCGGCGTGACCGAGCCGGACAGCATCGTGGCGCGCGGCCTCGACGACGTCGCCCGGATCGAGCCGGATTTCGACGCCCCCGGTTTCGTGGAAGGTGCCAAGTCGGCCTACGAGATGATCGTCACGGCCTTCGCCCAGGGCGACCGGCAGACGCTGCGCAACCTCCTGTCGAAGGACGTGCTGGACGGGTTCGAGCGGGCCATCGCCGACCGCGAGACGCGCGGCGAGAAGGCTGAAACCACCTTCGTGTCCATCGACAAGGCCGAGCTGGTGTCGGTCGAGGTCCGCAACCGCGTGGCCCAGGTGACCATCCGGTTCCTGTCCAAGCTCATCACGGCCACCCGGGATGCCGGCGGCCGCGTGATCGATGGCAATCCCGAGCAGGTCGTGGACGTCACCGACGTGTGGACGTTTGCGCGCACGCTCGGCTCCCGCGACCCGAACTGGCAGTTGGTCGCGACCGAAGCGGGACAATAGTTCCGTGGGGCGGGTCGGCGTCTCGCTCGCCCTTCTTCTCGCCTCCGTTTCCGCCGGCGGCTCGGCTGTTGCGCAGCCGGCCGTTCCGGGTGCCGAATTCGCGCCGCGCAGCTTCGACTCGCTGCCCGGCTGGCGCGAGGACGACCACGTCGCGGCGTTCCGCGCCTTTCGCAAAACCTGCCCCGCCCTGGTCGAGGGCACGCGCGCGGTCGGCACCGCCCGCCCCGCTCCGGAGGGGCTCCAGGCCGCCTGCCGGGAGGCGCTGGCGCAGAGCCCCGACCGCGAGGTGGCGCGCGCATTCTTCGAGCGCCGCTTCACGCCCTTCGAGGTGCTGGTCCCGGGCGGACGCGGCTTTCTGACCGGCTATTACGAGCCGGAATTCCGCGGCGCGCTCGAACCGAGTGCGGAGTTCCCC
>JAQGJZ010000444.1 GCA_028290385.1 Enterovirga sp. | reverse complement strand
GCGCCCATGGCGGCGACGCAGCAAGCGAACAGCATCGCGTCCGTCTTGGCGAGCCGCGCCTCCACCATGAGGATCACGGAGGCGGCCATGAACGAGGCCGCGAGGAACGCCTCGCGCCGCCCCACGAAGGCGAGTGCGGCCCAATAGGTCAGCAGCACGCCCGCGATCGCGCCGAGCAGCGAGGGCAGCCGATAGAGCGCGATCGTGGTGCGGGCGCGCGACACTCCGAGCGCCTCGCCGAGCGTGACGGCCCCCGCCTGCATCCAGTGGATGCCGATCGGCTTTTTGTAGCGGGCCTCGTCCTGGAAGCGGATGTCCACGAAATCGCCGGTCTCGAGCATCTGCTTCGTTGCCTGGGCGAAACGAGGCTCGTCCCGATCCATCGGATGCAGCGACTGGAAGCCCGGCAGGAAGCACAGCAGCGAGAGGACGACGAGAATCGCTGCGGCCCGCAGGTGGCTCCGCTCGACAAAGGCGAGGAGCCGTTCGGCCCAGGACGGCGACGGAGCAAAATCGAGTGAATCGGTACGGCTTGCGGCGAGGCCGGCCATGGGACCCTCATGCGGCCTGACGGACAGCTAGCGTCCGCCGCCATGCTGTTCGGCAGGGCCGCCCTGTCGGGCAATCGTCGAGTGAAGTCAAACTTGGGGCGCCCCCCTGGATGGCGGCGAGGCGCCCAGCCATGCAAGGAAGGCCCGAGCACAGCGGCAGGACGACGACATGGCGGAGCATCGCATCGAAGCGGGGGCCGATACGGTCCATTGGGGCTATTTCGACGCGGCCCTTCCCCCGGTGCTCACGGTCGCATCAGGCGACCGGGTCACCATCTCAACGGTGTCGGGCGCGGCCGACGTCATGCCTCCCGCCCCGCTCCAGGTCCCTGAAGCGCTGCGCGCCGTGCAGGCGCGGGTGCCCAACAAGCTGCCGGGCCACATGTGCACGGGGCCGGTCGCGGTGCGGGGCGCCAAGGCCGGTCACGTGCTCGAAGTCAGGATCGAGGCCGTCGAGCTCCATTACGACTGGGGATACACGTTCGCGGCCCCGCTCAAAGGCGCCCTTCCGGAAGAGGTGAGCGAGCGCCACCTCATCCACATCCCGCTCGACCGCACCCGCATGACCGGGCGGCTGCCGTGGGGGCTCGAGCTGCCCCTGAAGCCCTTCTTTGGCGTCATGGCGGTCGCGCCGCCGGCCGGCTGGGGAATGGTGTCGACCCTCCCGCCGCGCCGCAACGGCGGCAATCTGGACAACAAGGAGCTGGTGGCCGGCACGACGCTGTATCTCCCCATCCATGTCGACGGGGCCAACTTCTCGGTCGGCGACGGGCACGGCGTGCAGGGCGACGGCGAGGTCTGCGTGACGGCGATCGAGACGGGCCTGATCGGCACCTTTACGCTCACCGTTCGCCACGACATGCGGCTCGATTGGCCGATGGCCGAGACGCCGACGCATGTGATGACGATGGCGTTCGACCCTGATCTCGACGACTGCGCCCGGATCGCACTCGATCTCATGGTCGGCCTCGTTCACGCGAGGACCGGCCTGAGCCGGGCGGAAGCCTACATGCTGTGCAGCCTCGCGGCGGATCTGCGGGTGACGCAGGTCGTCAACGGCAACAACGGCATCCACTGCATGCTGCCGAAATCCTGCCTCGTCGGCCGGAGCTGAGCCCGCTCAGCCGTTACGGACGAGGCGGGGGCCGAGCCCGAGGTCCGGCGCGAGGACGGTAGCGCCGGCCACGGAAAGCCTGAGATTGCGGGCCTTCTCGACGACCTCCATCGGGTTTTCGTACGGCTCCTTCAGGTCGATGATGGAGACGTCGCTCCCGAACAGATCCGCGTGCTCCCGCGCAAAGGACGCGACGGCGACCATGGTCGGTGCGCCCTCGAGAAACAGATAAAACAGGGCGTGGTCCCGAAGCTGCGGGGCGCGAGACACGAGCAGGAACAGGCTATACGCCACCCGCTCCGGTTCTGGGCGCGCCAGCTTCTGCTCGCGTGTGCGAACGCGGTCAGCGAGATCGATCACGTTGGCCCCAACGCCACTCCGCCAATCCCGGTCGCCATCTTGGTGCATTGCGCGAGTCTCCCGCCGGGCGCGCCATCCTTAAGCCTCAACGCGACGTGGCCGGGGGAGTTCAGGGCCGGGCCGGACCCAGATGGCCGCAGGGGGCGCGCCCCTGCGAACTCCTGACCATCAGAGCGGCGCCCCAAAAATCGCCCGAAATCAGCGCGAGCTTGGCCGCTCAGAACGGAGAATCGGATGCTGCGCTTCATTCCGGAGTCCCGCCGCGATGCCTTTTCGGTCGGCTCGGCCAGATTCGCGCGGGATGTCCTGGCGTCGGTGCTCGCGGCCGGGATCGGGGCGGTTGCCTTTTCGCACCTGTCGCACGATTCGGCGCGGCCCATGCAGGACTTGGCGCATAGCAAGACCTTCGACCGGCTGACCTGGGAGGTCGAGGACGTCCCGACCCGGATGACCCGGACCTATGACGCGCTTGCCATGTTCGCGCTCCCCATAGCCGAGCCGGCGCCGTGGCGCGAGCAGGGCGCGCTTAGCGGAGCGCCGCAACCTGGTGCGCCGATCAAGCTCGCCCGGGCCGAGCGGCCGGAGCGGGACCCGCATCGGACGGTGCTGCCGCCGAGCCGGCCGATGCCGGCGAAGGTCGTGCCGGAGGGGAGCTCGGGCAGGCTTACGGTGCTCGGCTGGCAGGTCCCCGGGACGGACCGCATCCCGTCCCTTCTGCCGGATGGCGGCGAGGTGGTGCGGCACGCGGCGCAGGTCGGGAGCAAGGTCACGGGCATGGGCCAGGAGTTGGCCGCGGCCATCGGGCTGAAATAGGCCGAGCGGACGCAGCCGACCTCAGCTGGGCACGATCTCGCCCTTGGTGAGGAGGGCCTGAGAGGCATCGTCCTGCCTCGCGTCCCCTCGCCCGGACAGTCCCCCGGCGGCCTTCTGGTACGCGGCCCGCACCGCGTCTTCGCCATAAAGGCGCTCGAGCCGCCGGATGGTGAAATGCGCGCGGGCGATCGCGCGAAAATGCTCCAGGAAAGCCGCGTTCACGGCCGCCCCGCCGAGCGCGCCAAGCACCGGAATCGCGCCCGCCGCGACCTTCTGCGAGACAACCACGCCGAACCGGGAGGCGATCTGCGCCATGAAGCGCACCAGCGCCGGCGCGGACCGGTCGGTTAAACGCTGGGCGACGGCAACCTTCGCGGCCTGCGAAACGGACCTCGCCAGGGCGGCGCGCACCGCGAAATAGCCGCCGCTCAGAAGATCGTCGGTTTCGGTGTGCGACCCGAGGGCAAAAACCTCCAGGCAGCTGAGGCGGGTTTCGGGATCCGACAGGTCCTCGCCGTTCTCGCGCGCGATATCCGCGATGGTGCGCAGGATCAGCACGGTCGAAACCGGCAGTTCGAAGGGCAGCGTGACGAGCCCGAGCGCACCGCCGAGTGCGCCCGAGGCTACCGCGGCAGCGGTGTCGAGCCCCGGAATTCGGGCCCTCCCCTCCCGCTTCGGGATCGTCGTCAGGGCCGCCCGCAAGGCAGCATTCATGGCGAGGTCCGTCGCCCGGCTCACGGCAGCCTGGGCCGGCTCGGGAAGGTTGCGGCCGATCATCTCGAGCGGCCGGCCGGCGAGGCTGGAGAGCCTCCCGACCAGTGTGGACCGCTCGAGCGTGCGGGCCGCGTCGCGGATGGCAGCGAGGTCGCTCTCGCTCGGGTCCGAACCGGCCTGCGCAGGCAGGGACGGCGTGTCTGCGATCGTGATGTGGGTTGTCACCGGCTTCTCCAGACCGTTCGCGTCGGGCCCTGGGAGAACGCGAATTCGACCCACCGCGATCCAGCGCTCGTGCTGCGTTGCGAAATCCTTGACGCTTTCGCCTTCATATTGCCGTCTCCCCATGCGGAAGAAAGTCCATGTCAATCGCCATGGCACGCGGTGATGCGCCCTCAACCGGCGCGCCCTTGAAACGTAAAATCGCCGCGATCCTCGCGGCCGACGTCGCCGGCTATTCGCGCCTTGTCGCCCAGGACGAGGAAGGGACGTTGCACGGTCTTGCGGCCGCGCGCGATATCTTCGACGGCCTCGTTCATCGCGCCGGCGGACGGATCTTCAACACGGCCGGCGATTCGGTGATGTGCGAGTTCGACTCGGCCGTCGAGGCGGTCAGGGTCGCGATCGATATCCAGGACAGCCTCGCGGCGGCCGCCGCGGACACCGCGCCCGACCGGCGCATCGCGTTCCGCATCGGCATCACGATCGGCGACGTCGTCGAGCGGGGGGACGATCTTCTCGGCGACGGCGTGAACATCGCCGCGCGCCTCGAGAGCATCGCGCCGCCGGGCGGGATCTGCATCTCGCGCTCCGTGCACGAGGCCGTGGCGAACAAAATCCCGGTCGGGTTCGACGACATCGGCCCGCGCCAGGTGAAGAACCTGCCCCAGCCCATCCATGCCTTCGTGGTGACCCGTCCTTCCGCGCCGCTCGCCCCCGGGGAGCGGATCGTGATCGACGCGCGGCGCGAGCATGGCCCGGACGCGCCCCACGAGCGGCGTCTTGGCCTGCTCGTCGGCCTGGCGCTCCTGATCGCAGCCGGCGCTGCAGCCATTCCGGGCGTGCCGATGGTGATGCGCGCCTTCGACGGGAAGGACACGCCCGCAAGCACAACCCCGGCGCGCCCGCCGTCCAATCTTGCGAGTTCGACGCCGGTGGAGGTCGTGACCCCGCCGAACCCGCCCGAGCCGGCCCCCAAGGCCGCGCCGCCGGCTCAGCCCAAAGCCCCCCCACGCGCTGCGGAGAAGGCGCCCGAGGCTCCGGCCACCCCAGAGCGCCCCGCGGTGGCCAACAAGCTGCCGCAAGCCGAGGAACGGCCGCAAACAGCCCCGGCGATCAGGGCGGTATCTCCGGCCGAGGCTGCGGCGAGCTTCGCGGCACTCGCCCGCGACGGATTGATCCAGGACCCGAAGACGGTCGCCGAACTCTATCACAACGCTCGGTTTCTCGAGACCAAGGGCGATCGTGCAGCGGCGCTGCGGGCTTACGCCACTGCGGCTCCCCAGGCGGGAGGCGCAATTGATCTCCTGATCCGCTACACGGGCCTGCTGCGCAGCCAGCAGGGAGCGGAGGCGGCCCGCAAGGCTGTTCAGGACCTTGCGCGCGGTAGCTCGACCAGATCCGTCGCGCTCGTCGCGGCGATCCAGGCCGATGGCGCTGAGCGGCGCGCCAGGCTCGAAAGCCTGACCAGCGACAACCCCGACGACCTCCCGGCAGCATATTTCCTCGCCGAAGCGCTGATGGACAAGCGGCAGGGCGGCCCGACGCTGA
The DNA here is from genome assembly GCA_028290385.1 of Enterovirga sp. Classification (GTDB taxonomy): domain Bacteria; phylum Pseudomonadota; class Alphaproteobacteria; order Rhizobiales; family Beijerinckiaceae; genus Enterovirga. Next base: position 1,404 of record JAQGJZ010000444.1, on the reverse strand, counting down.
CCGACCGCCGGCTCGCCTATTCGGCGCTGGACCGCTTCATCGACGGTGCGGAAAGCGGCAGCCTGGCACCGCACTTCATCGACCGGACATTCCTGGAGGATTGGGTCGAGGCGGCCCGGAAGCGGCGGAGCGAGATCGAGGGGCATTTCGCCAGCGCTTCGGCGCGCCCATCGGCCAGCTTCACCCGCACGGAGGCCGCGTGGGTCGCACGGCTGACGCTTCCGGAGCCGGCCACCCAGGTCACGGCCCGCATCGGCGAGACCGGGGAGACGGCCTCCGCGCCGGTACCGGCCGGCCGGGCCACCAGCACGACCGAGATCGCGCTGCCCCCGACCCTCGGCCGCACCACGCTGTATGTAACGTATCGTGACCAGTCCGGGCGCGAGGCGGGACCGTTCCCGCTGCCGTTCGACCCCGGTTCAGCGCTCGTCAGCGCGGCGCGCGACATCTTGGAGCGGCACCCCGAATCGTGGGTGTCCTTCCGGGCCGACCTGCCCGACGTTCTGTCGTTTGCCCAGCTTGTGGCGAACCGCTGCGCGATCAAGCAGGCGCTGATCGGGGTGGGCGACGAAGCCCCGTCCCAGGCTCTCCCGCTACCGGGCTGCGAGCCGGGCGGCGCAGGAACCGCGCCTGACACACGGGCCGCGATCACGCTGCCCGACGGCACCGATACGGTGCAGGTGAAACTCGCCTACGCGGACGGGACCGAGAGCGCCGTGCGGGTCTTCCGACGGCCGTGACGCCGTCAGGCCAGCGCCGACCGGAGAATGCGCTCCAGTTCATTCTGCGCGAACGGCTTCTGCAGTACTGGGCGGTCCCGAAAAGGCTCGTCGATCCCGGCCGAGCCGTAGCCCGTCGAGAACACAAAGGGGACTCCGCGCGCAGCAAGCGCTTCGGCGACCGGATAGATGGGCTGGCCAGCCAGATTCACGTCGAGGACGGCGATGTCGAGTTGCTCGTTCGCGGCGAGCTCCGCGGCCGCGGAGAGGCGACCTGCGGGGCCCACGACCTCGCAGCCCATCTCGAGCAGCATGTCTTCGAGCAGCAGGGAGATCGCGACCTCGTCCTCGACGACGAGAACGCGAACACCGGCGAGTGTCCGGCTTGCCGCAGGGGCGGGTGATGACATGATTTCTGTGTTCCGTCGGCCTGCCACGTGCATAGCGGGGGCGGCTGCGCCGTTGTTGGTGCCCCGCTTGCGCCGCGTCAAGAAGGCGGGCGGAACAGGCTTTAGAAATCCTGGAGAGCGAACATATCTTACGACAGCCGCGCCAGGGTGCCTCACCCCATAAGACACCGAACATTAACCACGGCGGCGCGGAATCGACAGCTGACGTTCAGGTCCGCAAGCGCACCGGCACCAGCGGCGCGGCCGGGCGGGCAGAACGAAGAAGCAAGCCGAAA
>JAQGJZ010000403.1 GCA_028290385.1 Enterovirga sp. | reverse complement strand
GACCGCGTCCTCGGCCGTGACCAAGGCGGGCAGCGGCTCGATGTCGAGCGCGACCGCCTCGGCCGCCTCGCGTCCGGCCATCATCGTGTCGGCGACCACGAAGGAGACGGGATCGCCCACATAGCGCACGCGGTCGGCCGGAAGCGCGCCACGCGACGGCTTCTTCATCGGCGAGCCGTCCCGGCTCTTGAAGCTCATGGCGTTCGGCAGGTCGCCGTAGCCGGTGAGGTCGGCCGCCGTGTAGACGCCGAGCACGCCGGGCATGTCGGCCGCCGTCGCGGTGTCGATGCCGCGGATCTCGCCATGCGCGTACGGGCTCCGCACGAAGGCGGCATAGACCTGCCCGGGCAGCGCGATGTCGTCCGTGTAGCGCCCGAGCCCCTGCACGAGCACCGGGTCCTCGCGGCGGTGTACGGGCTGGCCGATGCCGAACTTCATCTGGGCCGGATCGGCCGTGCCGCCGCCCGCTCGGTCCGCGATGTCAAAAGGAAGCTGGCCCGGGAAGAGGCTCGTCCGCGTCATGCGCCGTCGATCCTGAAAGGAGAGGTGTGCAACCAATCATGTCGGGAGGCCCCCCGCAATGGAACGCCCCGTATGGCAGCCCGGCGCGCCGGACGCGGCTGGCGTTCAGCCTTGCTCGGCACCGGCCCACCGCGCCGCCGCGGCATCGTCCGACACTTTTGCCTCCACCCAGGGGCCGAGCGCGCCGGTGGCGAGGTGCTCGCGCTTCCAGAACGGGGCCCGGGTCTTGAGGAAGTCCATCAGGAACGCGGCGGCCCCAAAAGCCGCCTCGCGATGCGACGACGCGGCCGCGACGAGCACGATGCGCTCGCCCGGCCGGATCAGGCCGAAGCGGTGCACGGCCGTGAGGCCGAGCAGGGGCCAGCGCGAGGCCGCCTCGGCCGCGACGCGCGACAGCTCGGCCTCAGCCATGCCGGGATAATGCTCCAGCTCCAGGGCCGAGAGGCGGCCGCCTTCGTCGCGGCAGAGCCCGACGAAGCTCGCCACCGCGCCCACGTCGGGCCGACCTGCCGTCAGCGCATCGAGCTCGGCTGCCGGATCGAAATCCTCCCGCTGGATGCGGACGGTCGGCGTCATGGGCGCGCTCAGCCGCCGGTCATCGGCGGGAAAAAGGCGATCTCCCGGGCGCCCCCGATCGAGGCTTCCGGCTTGGCGTGCACCTGATCGATCGCGGTGCGGATGATGCGCTCGTTCTCGAACGCGTGCGCGTAGCCCTCGCCGCGCGTTTTCAGCCAGGCGACCAGTTCGGCCACCGTGCGCACGTCAGAGGGCGGCGCGACGTGTTCCTCGGCCTGGCCGACGCGCTCGCGCACCCAGGCAAAATAGACGAGCTTCATCTCAGGACGTGCCGTTCATCGCGTGTTCGATGCTCGTCTTGAGATAATCCCAGCCGGTGTAGATGGTGAGCGCGGCCGCAAGCCACAGGAGCGTGAGCCCGATCGTCACCGTTCCGGGCAGGACCGCCTCGCCGGCCGGACCCGCGATGAGAAAGCCGATCGCCACGAGCTGGAAGGTCGTCTTCCATTTGGCGACCCGCGAGACGGGCATGCCGACCTTCAGCTCGGCCAGGTATTCGCGCAGGCCCGAGACCAGCACCTCGCGGCACAGGATCACGATAGCGGCCCAGAGATGCACGCCCTGGACCGTGTGGTCGTTTGTCAGCATCAGCAGGCAGGCCGCCACGAGCAGCTTGTCCGCGATCGGATCCAGCATGCGGCCGAGCACCGACTGCTGCGCATAGGCACGGGCGAAATAGCCGTCGAAATAATCCGTGATCGCGGCCGCGACGTAGACCGCGAGGGCGATCCAGCGCGACCAGAAATCCTCCGGCCAGAACAGAAGCCCGGCCACGACCGGAACCGCTGCCACGCGTGCATAGGTCAGGACGTTCGGCAGCGTGAACGCCGAAGAGCGTCGCATGGGCGAGGCCAGGGTCATGGGGCGAGGAAGCATGCGGGGTGGGACAGCGTCAACATCGCGCCGCTCACCCGGCCGTGCCCCGGAAGAAGTCGTAGACCGTCCGGGCGGTCGCGGCGTTCACGCCCGGCGCACGCATGAGGTCGTCCAGGGCGGCCCGTTGGATCGCCTTCATGGTCCCGAAATGGTGGAGCAGCGCGCGCTTGCGCGCCGGCCCGATGCCCGGGATCTCGTCGAGCGGGCTCCTGGTCATCTCGCGCTTGCGCTTGGCCCGATGAGCCCCAATCGCGAATCGATGCGCCTCGTCCCGGAGCCGCTGGACGAAATACAGGGCCGGGTCGCGCGGGGGCAGCCGGATCGGCTCGCGCCCCGGCATGAAGAAGGTTTCGCGCCCCGCCTCCCGGTCGCGCCCCTTGGCCACGCCGACAAGCGGCACCCCGGTCGCGCCGACCTCGGCCAGAGCGCTCCGCGCCGCCTCGAGCTGCCCCTTGCCGCCGTCGATCAGGACGAGATCGGGCCAGGCCGGGAAGGATTCGGGATCGGCCGATTCCGGATTAGTCGCCTCGCGCTCCGCTTCGGCGCTCGCAACGGAGCCGGGCGGCATCTCGCCCGCATCCGGCGCTTCAGCGGACGAAGCGGGCCGCGGATTCTCCTTCACTAGCCGGGCAAAGCGCCGGCGCAGCATTTCGCGCATCATGGCGTAGTCGTCGCCCGGCGTGAGCTCCTCCGACCGCATGTTGAAGGTGCGGTAATGCGTCTTCATCAGCCCGTTCGGACCGGCGACGATCATGGCGCCGACGGCGTTCGTGCCCATGATGTGCGAGTTGTCGTAGACCTCGATCCGCCGTGGCGCCGTCGGTAGGCCGAACGCGGCGCCCAGGGATTCGAGCAACTTCGCCTGGCTTGAGGTCTCGGCGAGCCGGCGCCCCAGCGCTTCCTTGGCGTTGCGGAGCGCCGATTCGACGAGCTGACGCCGCTCGCCTCGCTGCGGCACCGAGATCTCGACCTTGCGGCCGGCCTTCACGGTGAGGGCCCCGGCCAGCAGCGCGCATTCCTCGATTTCCTCCGACAGGAGAACCAGGCGCGGCGGCGGCTTGTCGTCGTAGAACTGGGCGATGAAGGAGGCCAGGACCTCGGCCCGGCCCAGCGCCTTGTCGGCCCGCGGGAAATAGGCGCGGTTGCCCCAGTTCTGGTGATTGCGGAAAAAGAACACCTCGACGCAGAAGGAGCCCGCCTGCTCGTCGATGGCGATGATGTCGGCCTCTTCCGTGTTCTGCGTGTTGATGCCCTGCGTCGATTGCACGGCAGACAGCGCCGCCAAACGGTCGCGGTAGCGGGCCGCGCGCTCGAACTCGAGCTCCTCGGAGGCGTGGTTCATCTCGGCCGCGAGCCGCTCCTTCACGGCGCTCGAGCGGCCGGACAGGAAGGCCCGCGCCTCCTCGGCGAGGACGCCGTATTCGGGCAGGGGGATCTCGCCCGTGCAGGGGCCCGAGCAGCGCTTGATCTGGAACAGCAGGCAGGGCCGGGTGCGGTTCTCGTAGTAGGAATCGGAGCAGGAGCGCAGCAGGAAGGCGCGCTGCAGGGCGTTGATGGTGCGGTTCACCGCCCAGACGCTCGCGAACGGCCCGAAATAATAGCCCTTCCGGTTGCGCGCGCCGCGATGCTTCACGACCTGCGGCGCCTCCGAATCGGCGGTCAGCAGGATGTAGGGCAGCGACTTGTCGTCCCGCAGGACGACGTTGTAGCGCGGCCGCAGCTGCTTGATCAGGTTCGCTTCGAGCAGCAGCGCCTCGGTTTCCGTCTCCGTGGTGACGAATTCCATCGACGCCGTTTCGGCGATCATCCGCGTGATGCGGGTCGAGTGGCCGGCCCCGCGGACATAGGAGCCGACGCGCGCCTTCAGGCTCTTGGCCTTGCCGACATAGAGCACGTCGCCCTTCGGATCGATCATCCGGTAGACGCCCGGGGCGGCCGGAAGCGTCGCCCAGAAGCGGCGGATCACCGCGGCGCCCGCCTCGACGGACGCCGGCGTGGCGTCGAAATCGAGCTCGATCCCGGAGCCCGCCTCGGGCGCAAGTTCGGTCTCGTCCCGCTCGTCGTCGAGGATGTCCGGAGGGACGTCGTTGGCGGCAACACGACTCATCCAGCCTGATGTAGGCGGGTGCGTCGGGCCGCGAAAGCGGCCGGTTGCCGCCTTCCCGGCGACCCAACCATGTTGCGGATGCGAACTGTTCTTGTTGTGACCGTCCCGTGACGCTGCTAAGAGCGCCCCGCCGAAAGCGGTCCTCGGGCCGCTCCCATGTCTCTGGCGTGAACACCTTTCGATGAAGCTTGTTGCGGGGAATTCGAACCGACCGCTTGCGGAGGCGATTTCCCAGTATCTGAAGGTGCCGCTCGCGCGGGCTACGGTCCGCCGGTTCGCGGACATGGAGATCTTTGTCGAGATCGGCGAGAACGTGCGCGGTGAGGACGTATTCGTCCTCCAGTCAACGTCCTCCCCGACGAACGACCACCTGATGGAGCTGCTGATCATCACGGATGCGCTGCGGCGTGCCTCCGCCCGGCGCATCACGGCCGTGATCCCGTATTTCGGCTATGCTCGGCAGGACCGGAAACCCTCGGCACGGACGCCGATTTCGGCCAAGCTGGTGGCCAACCTGATCACGCATTCGGGCGTGGACCGGGTGCTGACCGTCGACCTGCATGCCGGGCAGATCCAGGGCTTCTTCGACATCCCGACGGACAACCTGTTCGCCGCCCCCGTGATGGTCCGGGACGTCAAGGACCGGATGAACCATTCCGACAAGGTCGTGGTCTCGCCGGATGTCGGCGGCGTGGTGCGCGCCCGCGCGCTCGCCAAGCGCATCGACGCCCCGCTCGCCATTGTCGACAAGCGGCGCGAGCGGCCCGGCGAATCCGAAGTCATGAACATCATCGGCGACGTGGCCGGGCGCTCCTGCATCCTGGTCGACGACATCGTCGATTCCGGCGGCACCCTGTGCAACGCGGCCGACGCGCTGCTGCAGCAGGGCGCAAAGGACGTCTACGCCTACATCACGCACGCGGTGCTGTCGGGCGGCGCGGTCTCGCGGATCGCGAGCTCGAAGCTGAAGGAGCTGGTGGTCACCGACTCCATCCAGCCGACGGAGGCCGTGAAGGTCGCCCGCAACATCCGGGTCATCACGATCGCGCCCCTGTTGGGCGAGGCGATCGCCCGCACGGCAACCGAATCGAGCGTGTCCAGCCTGTTCGACTAGCGGTCCCGCCGCGGCTGCGGCAGGTCCGTTTTCGGCGACAGCATCGCTCTCCTCGGCCGGGCATAGGTCGCCTGAAGCAATCCCTGACGTAGACGGCAGCAGCCGAACAGGAGGCGGGATGACGGCTTCGCTCTCGGACGATCGTGCGCTGGTCCTGTTTTCGGGCGGCCAGGATTCGACCACCTGCCTCGCCTGGGCTCTCCGACGCTTCGCGGAAGTCGAGACCGTCGGGTTCGATTACGGCCAGCGGCACGCGGTCGAGCTCGAATGCCGCGTCGGCATCCGCGAGGCCCTCCTCCGGGGAACGGCGCTGCCTGGAGATCGGCTCGGTCCGGACCATATGATCCCGCTCGAGGCGCTGGGCCGGATCTCGGAGACGGCGCTGACGCGCGAAGTGGAGATCGCGACGGCGGAAAGCGGATTGCCCACCACGTTCGTGCCGGGCCGCAACCTCGTGTTCCTCACCTTTGCGGCCGCCCTCGCGTATCGCCGAGGCTGCCGCCACATCGTACTCGGCGTCTGCGAGACGGATTATTCGGGCTATCCGGATTGCCGCGACGACACGATCAAGGCGATGCAGGTCGCGCTCAATCTCGGGCTCGAGGCAAGGCTCGTCCTGCACACGCCCCTGATGTGGCGCGACAAGGCCGCGACCTTCGCGCTGGCGGAGGAGATCGGCGGGGCCGAACTCCTGAACCTCGTGATCGAGCAGACCCATACCTGCTATCTCGGCGACCGGATGCACAGGCACGATTGGGGCTATGGCTGCGGCACCTGCCCGGCCTGCCGGCTGCGGGCGGACGGATTTGCGCGCTGGACAGCGGAGAGCAAGCGTTAACTCCGCTTGCTGGGGCGCGCTCGGCTCGGGCTGCGTGAAGTATTGCGGAAAGGCTGCCGTAAGGGTTGCGGCCTAACATTCGGCAAGTGTCCGGATGGCCGTCAGAATGATTTCCATCGTCCAGCGTTTCCGGGGAGACCCGCAGGGCAGCGTTGCCCTGATGTTTGCGTTTGCGGCCCTGGTGCTGATGGGCGCGGTGGGCGCGGCGATGGACTACTCGCGCGCGGCCAACGTGCAGACCAGCCTGCAGCGCGCGGTGGACGGCGCCGCGCTCCTTGCCGCGAAGAACAATCGCGACATGAGCGGGACCTCGATGTCCGACGCCGCCGCGCGAAACTACATCCGCATGACGTTTGCGGCGGATCGGATCGCCGATCTCGACGCTAAGGTGACCTTTCTGCCGGACAGGGTGCGGGTGGAGGCGAGCGCGGCCGTCCCGACCATGATCATGACCGTGCTCGGGATCCGGACGATGCAGGTCGCAGGCTCGTCGGAGGCGCTGTTCGGAGAGACCAAGGTCGAGATCGTGCTCGTGCTCGACAACACGGGCTCGATGAACCAGTCGAACAAGCTGCCGACCCTGAAGCAGGCCGCCAAGAACTTCCTGGCCAAGATGCAGGCCGCGGGCGGGGCGCCCGGAGCGATCCGGATCGGGGTGGTGCCGTTCGAGACGGACGTCAACCTTGGCAACCTGAAAGGCTCGTGGTGGGTCGATCCGGCCCAGTCGAGCCACTGGACGGCCAATCCCGCCACCGCCGGATGCATCTGGGACCGCGAGCAGCCGAACGACGTCAGGGACACGGTGCCGAGCACGGGGTTGTCTCAGACCATGTTCGGGGCGGACCAGACCCGGACATCGGCGTGCAACATCGCCCCGATCCTGCCCCTCACGACGGATTACAATGCCCTCAATGCGAACATCGAGGGCATGACGGCGGTCGGCAACACGAACCTGACCATCGGGCTTGTCTGGGGATACCACCTTCTCTCGTCGTCGGAGCCGATCACCAACGCGCTGCCGTTCGGGACCAAGAACCTGACCAAATACGTGATCCTGATGACGGACGGCGAGAACACCCAGACGCGCGGCGGCGGCACGGTGGCCGCCATGGACGCCAGGACGCGTCAGGTCTGCGAGAACATCAAGGCGGAGAAGATCGCGATCTTCACGGCCAGGATCATCGACGGCAACGAGAGCCTGCTGCGCGACTGCGCTTCCGATCCGTCGATGTACTATCCGGTCAGCGACGTCGCGCAATTGCAGCCGGTCTTCGACACGATCTACAGCATCATCACCAGCATGCGCATCGCGCGCTGACCTGCTCCGCTCACGCCCTCGCTTGACCCGCGCAAGTCCGGTCTGGTGAAAGCGGGGGGCTGGATAGGTTCTGTTCGCGTGACCAAGGTCCGTCTGCGCGCCGAAGGTTTAGCGGCGCTCCTATGCTTCATCGCTACGATCCCGGCGGCCAACTGGCTGATCGGCCATGTCGGAACGGTGTGTCCGCCCGGCGGGCCGTGCCTCGTGCCGGTCGCGCCCGGGCTGCTCGCGCCCTCCGGCGTGCTGATGGCCGGGCTCGCGCTCGTGCTGCGGGACCTTGTTCAGCGCCGGCTGGGATTTATGGCCGGGCTCGCGGCCATCCTGGCCGGCGCGCTCCTGTCCGCCTGGCTTGCGCCGGCCGCCATCGTCATCGCGTCCGCGACGGCCTTTCTGCTGTCGGAGCTGGCGGACGCCTTCGTCTACACGCCCCTGCAGCGACGCCGGTTCGTGACCGCAATCGTCGCATCGAGCGTGGTCGGGCTCGTGGTGGACTCGGCCGTCTTCCTGCACCTCGCCTTCGGCGACCTGAGCTTCCTGCCGGGCCAGATCCTCGGCAAGTTCTGGATGGTGCTCCTGACCATCCCGGTCGTGCACTGGCTGCGCCGGCG
>JAQGJZ010000396.1 GCA_028290385.1 Enterovirga sp. | reverse complement strand
TCGCGGCCTATGTGCGGCCGGGCTCGCCGCTCGACCGCGAGGCGCTGAAGCGCGGCAACTCGGTTTACTTCCCGGACCGGGTCGTGCCGATGCTGCCGGAGCGCATCTCGAACGATCTGTGCTCGCTGAAGCAGGGCGAGCCCCGCCCTGCCCTCGCGGTCCGCATGGTGATCGGCGCGGACGGGCGGAAGCAGCGCCATTCCTTTCACCGCGTCACGATGCGATCGGCGGCACGGCTGTCGTACCAGCAGGCGCAGGCCGCGATCGACGGTCGGCCGGACGACGTCACGGGTCCGCTGCTCGAGCCGGTGCTGAAGCCCCTCTGGGGCGCCTATGCGGCGCTCGGACGGGCGCGCGACAAGCGCGGCCCGCTGTTTCTCGACCTGCCCGAGCGCAAGATCGTGCTGAACGCAGAGGGCCAGGTCGAGCGCGTCTTCGTGCCCGAGCGGCTGGACGCGCATCGGCTGATCGAGGAGTTCATGATCCTCGCCAACGTCGCCGCCGCGGAAGCGCTGGAGAAGGCGAATTCTCCGCTCGTCTACCGCGTGCACGACGAGCCCTCGCTCGAGAAGATGCGGGCGCTGGGCGAGGTTCTGGCCTCCGTCGGGCACAAGCTGCCCAAGGCCGGCGCGCTGAAACCCGCGCTGTTCAACGGCATCCTGCGCCAGTTCGCCGGCTCCGAGCACGAGCCCTTCATCAACGAGGTCGTGCTCCGGTCGCAGGCGCAGGCCGTCTATGCGGCCGAGAATCTCGGCCATTTCGGGCTGAACCTGCGCCGCTACGCGCATTTCACCTCGCCCATCCGGCGCTACGCCGACCTGATCGTGCACCGGGCGCTGATCCGGGCCTTCGGGTTCGGGGATGACGGGCTGCCGGCCGGCACCAGCACGGAGCAGCTCTCCAAGATCGGCGAGGAGATCTCCGCCGCCGAGCGCCGCGCCATGGCGGCCGAGCGCGACACGATCGACCGGCTGATCGCCTTCCACCTGGCCGACCAGGTCGGCGCGACGTTCACGGGGCGGATCTCCGGCGTGACCAAGTCGGGGCTGTTCGTGAAGCTCGCCGAGACGGGCGCGGACGGGTTCATCCCCGCCGCGACGATCGGGGCGGATTACTACCGCTACGAGGAGCGCCAGCACGCGCTCGTCGGCGACCGCACGGGCGAGACGCACCGGCTCGGCGACACCGTCGAGGTGGAGCTCGTCGAGGCGGCGCCCATCGCGGGCGCGCTGCGGTTCGAGCTGCTGACCGCGGGCAGCGCGGGCCGGGCGAAACGCCGCGGCGGCGCGGCCAAGCCTTCGCGCCCGTCTGGCTCTAAGAAGCGCATCGTCGACATGCGCGGCGGGGCCACGGGCAAGCGGGGCAGAGGATGACCGAGACCGGGGCTTCCGGCGCCCACGCGACCGCCTCGCCTGCGCTCACGGCGGTCGGGCGCGGCTTCATGTGCCGCTGCCCGCGCTGCGGCGAGGGCCGGCTGTTCGGAAAATTCCTGAAGGTCAGCCCGGCCTGCACGGCTTGCGGCCTGGAATTCCACCATCACCGGGCGGATGATTTCCCGCCCTACATCGTGATGTTCATCGTCGGGCACCTTCTCGGCTACGGCATCTACGTCGCCGAGATGCAGTATGACGGGCTGCCGATGTGGCTGCACGCCGTGCTCTGGCCGAGCCTCGCCATCGTGCTGTGCGTGGGGCTGCTCCAGCCCGTGAAGGGCGCTGTCGTCGGCCTGCAATACGCGTTAGGGATGCACGGCTTCGGGCGGGCGGCCGGGACCGCGACTGCCCAGAGCCGGGCAGGAGACGAGAGTGAGCGACGCCAGGGCTGAGCGGCTAACCGAATACGTTTCGAACGTCGCCCGCGAGCGCCGCTGGCCGAACCAGAAGCCGAAAAACGCCGCGACCCTCATCATCATCGACCGGCGCGCAAAAAGCCCAAAGGTCCTGATGGGCAAGCGCCACCCCGGCCACAAATTCATGCCGTCCAAGTTCGTCTTCCCGGGCGGACGGCTGGAATCGGACGACCGCAAGATGCCGGCCCTCGGGAGTCTCGCGCCCGAGATCGAGGCGGCCCTGATCGCCAGGACGGTGCGTCCGTCGCCGAGCCGCGGCCGGGCACTGGCCCTGACCGCGATTCGCGAGACCTTCGAGGAGACCGGCCTCATGATCGGCCGTCCGGCCGATCCGCTTCCCGCGGCCCCCTCCTCCGACGCCTGGGCGCCGTTCTTCGAAAGAGGCATCCTGCCGGATCTCGGCGCGGTCCATTTCGTCGGCCGCGCCATCACGCCGCCGCGGCGGCCGAAACGGTTCGACACCCGATTCTTCGCCATCGACCGCGAGGCGATCGCGCTCGAGGTGCCGGGCTTCGTCGGCCCGGACAAGGAACTGGTGGAACTCGCCTGGGTCGAACTCGACGAGGCGCGCCAACTCGACCTGCCCGCGATCACGGTCGTGATGCTGGAGGAGCTGGAGCGGCGCACGGAGGGCGGCTTCGGCCACGCCCTGCCGGTTCCGTTCTACCACGAGCGGCAGAAGCGGTTCGTTCGCGAGTTGCTCGGCGCCGCCTAATCCGCCTTGCCGTCCTTGACCTTCGTGCCCATTTCGGCGAGGAGGGACCAGGATTTGCGTCGGCACGGCCGGCCGCGCCGCCTTTGGCGCGCGCTATCTTATTCAGGAGATCGTCATGGCCAAGGCCGTCACCATCAAGGTGAAGCTCGTTTCGACCGCCGACACGGGCTACTTCTACGTCACCAAGAAGAACTCGCGCACGATGACCGACAAGCTCGCGATGAAGAAGTACGACCCCGTCGCGAAGAAGCACGTCGAGTTCAAGGAATCCAAGATCAAGTGAAAATCGCAGCCTAAGCTGTTGATTTTGTGTTGAAAGCGCCCCTTCGGGGCGCTTTTGCGTTTTCGAGGCTCCGCAGCGCGCGCAGAGCCGGCCCGAGAACAGGATCGCCATGACCGACCGCCTCAACGGCCAATCGGCCGAAACGCCGCCGAGCGAAATCACGCTGGACGGCCCGGGCCTGTTCCACCTGCCGCTGTGCTCGCGCGACGTCGCCGTCTCGAAGCACGACCGCATCGCCGTGGTGTGGTTTCACACCGCGAGCGGCGACCAGCGCGTGGGCGTGCCGATTCCCGTGGAGGCCTTGCGCGAGCTCGCCCTGGCCACCGTGGACGCGATCACGAAGCCCGCGGCGCCCGAGAAGCAGGCGGCCGACCGCTCCGCCTAAAGGACGCGGTGAAACCAGGCTCCGCGAGGGTTAGGCTCCATCTCTGAGGTCGCCTCAGGAGCGAGGGATGCCATACCGGGGAGCCTGCGCGGCCGCCGCCTTCGGCGCCGTCCTTTGGGCGAGCGGCGCCGCCGCCCAGAATTCCGGCCCGGCCTCCTGCACCGGCATGGCCAACGCGGCGGACCGAATCCGCTGCTACGAACAGGACACCAGCACCGATTTCGCCGCGGTGGTGCGGCGCGAGCTCGAATGCGACGCGCCGCCGCGCGCGGCCGAGCTCCTTCGCCTGCTGATCCGCCGCAACGCCGTGAGCTCGCTCGCCTTCCACATGGCCGACGGCGTCAATTACTTCGCCCTGCCCCGCCCGGAACCGATCGACGGAATCACCGCGGTCGCGATCTTTGCGCATGACGAAACGGGGCGGTTTCCGTTTCTGCGCGGCCGCGGGCGCTCCCCGGGCGCCGTGTTCGGCATCGTGACGCGCCACACGGGTCCGGCCGTGGATGCGTGGCGGCTGGCGCACAGCCCGGCCCTGCTGGCCGATGCAAGCGCCAGCACGATGCAGGACGCGACGGATATCGGGTGTTTCTGGTTCGCCCGGCCCCAGGCGACGCCGGCCGCCTCCGCCCCGGAGGGCGCGGCTCAGCCGGCGGAAAGGCCCCGGCAGCGGGACGACCTGTTCGACGCGGGGCTCGCCCCCAAGCGGGACTAGCGACGGAACGAAGGTGGCCGGCCGGGAGCGGCGATGAGGAGGCTGGTGCCGCTCCCGAACCGGCCTAGCCCTCGAAACCCAGGAGATGCGGCGGACCTGATCATCGGTGGGCTACTCGTGGACACCACCTCTCGGTGGCGCCGGGTATGCGGTAGAAATTACAGCCCAGCCGATGCGAAACCAATACGATAAGACGGCCGCCGGTTGTTAAAAGCTTGTCAAGGTTAAAGGCAACGCGCAGGTCTGCGACGGGTTATCGTCAGGCTGCCGCAGCAATCACCCGGTTCCGACCTTCGTCCTTGGCGCGATAGAGCGCGATGTCCGCCCGTTTGAGGACGTCGAACGCGCCGGAATCTCCACCTTCACGGGCAGCGACCCCGATGGATACGGTGACATCGAGCTGGGCGGTGCGGTTGGCGTAGCTGAAGGGTGCCGAGCCGATCCGCTCGCGGATGCGCTCGGCGACGAGGCGCGCCTCGTCCAGCGAAGCGTCCGGCACGATGACCACGACCTCTTCGCCGCCGTAGCGGGCCACCAGGTCGACGCCGCGGGTCAGGGTCCGGATGCGGGTCGCGAATTCCCGCAGGACCTCGTCGCCGACATCGTGGCCGAAGCGGTCGTTCACCGACTTGAACCGATCGATGTCGAGCAGGAGCACGGAGAGGTCGGCACCGCGGCGGATCGAATCCTCGAACAGGTTCGCCAAGTGGACGTCCAGGTAGCGGCGGTTGTGGAGGCCGGTGAGCGCGTCCGTGACCGCAGCGTCCATGGTGAGCTGGACGCTGTCGCGCAGCCGCTCGGCGAAGCGCTTGCGCCGCACCTGGGTGCGGACGCGGGCGACGAGCTCGTTCCGGTCCACGGGGCGGACGAGGAAATCGTGTGCGCCGATATCGAGCCCGCGCAGGACGCGGCTCCTGTCGTCGATATCGGCGATCAGAACCACGGCCACGTGCCGCGTCCGCTCGAGCGAGCGGAGCTGGGAGCACAGCCTGAGGCCGTCGAACTCCTGGAGGGCGAGGCTGATGAGCACGACGTCGTAGTCGTTCTCCGCAGCCCGGATCATCGCGTGGTGCGGATCCGCCTCCACTTCCACGCGGTGATATTGCGAGAGCGCGGCCGAAAGCCGCTCGTAGGAGCTCGGGCGGTCGTCCACGATCAGGATGTGCCCGTTCTGCCCCGTCTCGGCCGTGGCCGAGGCGAGCGGATCGCCGAAGCCGTGCCGGGAGGCCATCAGGCGGGCCCGCAACTCGTCGGTGACCGCCTTGAGGCGTACGAGGCTGCGCACGCGGGCGAACAGCGCCGTGTCGTCGACCGGCTTGGTCAGGAAGTCGTCGGCGCCGACGTCGAGCCCCTTCAGCCGGTCGCTCGGCTGGTCGAGGGCCGTCACCATGACGACGGGCAGATGCGCGGTCGTGGGCGAGTTCTTGATGCGGCGGCAGACCTCGAAGCCGTCCATGTCCGGCATCATCACGTCGAGGAGAACCAGATCGCACAAGCCCTGCTCGCAGAGCGCGAGCGCATCGTGGCCGTTGGAAGCGGTCAGGACGTCGAAATACTCGGCCGAAAGCTTGGTCTCGAGCAGTTTTACGTTCGTGGGGATATCATCCACCACCAGCACGCGGGCGGACATCGCCTTTTCCCCTATGCGGCGTTCAGGTACGTCCGAACGGTTTCCAGGAACTTGGCGACGGAGATGGGCTTCGACAGATAGGCCTCGCAGCCTCCCTCCCGGATCCGCTCCTCGTCGCCCTTCATGGCAAAGGCGGTGACCGCGATCACGGGAATGGAGCGGAGATCCTCGTCCTCCTTGATCCAGCGCGTGACATCGAGCCCGGAGACTTCCGGGAGCTGGATGTCCATGATGATGAGATTCGGATGGTGGGCTCGGGCGAGTTCGATCGCCTCGATGCCGTTCCCGGTCTTCAGAGTCGCGTATCCGTGCGCCTCGAGGAGGTCGCCGAAGAGCTTCATGTTGAGCTCGTTGTCCTCGACAATGAGCACTGTCTTCTTCATCGGACGGTCCTGAATCCCGATCGGTGGCCCGGGGGATCGCTCGCCACACCATCGCTGGGCGTCGACAAGGCTAGCAAGCACATGTTGATGAAAGGCAAATCGATTAGAATTGCATCAGCCAAATCCAAAAACGACGTGAGTGCGGCCGAAAACCTGGCGCTCGCCGCGTTTAATCGCCTCATCGCGGAGCCGGAACGGCTGGGCGGCTTCCTCGCCGCCACGGGTTTGCAGCCGGATACGATCCGCGACGCGGCCGGGCAGCCCGGCTTCTACGGCGCGATTCTCGACTACATCGCGTCGGACGAGCAGCTGATTGTCGGGATCGCGGGCGAACTCGGGATCAACCCCGCCGAGATCGCGGCGGCGCGGGTGCGGTTGTCGCCCGAGGCTTGGTTCGAGGAGTGAGGCGTGGCGACCGTCCCGACCATCTGCCGGGATTGTGGTGCCGGCGAGGCGCGGGACGCGGGCGCGCGCTGCACGCGCTGCGGCTCCCCGCGCCTGCTCCGCCATCCCGAGCTGGACACGCTGCCGATCGCGCATGTCGATTGCGACGCGTTCTACGCGGCGGTCGAGAAGCGGGACGATCCCACGCTGCGTGACGTGCCGGTGATCGTCGGCGGCGGCCAGCGCGGCGTCGTCGCGACCGCCTGCTACATCGCCCGGACCTACGGCGTGCGCTCGGCCATGCCGATGTTCAAGGCCCTGAAGGCCTGCCCCCATGCCAGGGTGATCAAGCCGAGCTTCGAGAAGTATTCCGCCGTCGCCGGCGAGGTGCGTCGGCTGATGCAGGAACTGACCCCGCTCGTCGAGCCGATCTCGATCGACGAAGCGTTTCTCGACCTCAGCGGCACGGAGCGGGTGCACGGCGGCAGCCCGGCCGGGACGCTGGTGCGGTTCGTCCACCGGGTCGAGCGCGAGATCGGGATCTCGATCTCGGTCGGGCTCTCCTACAACAAGTTCCTCGCCAAGATCGCGTCCGACCAGGAGAAGCCGCGCGGGTTCTCCATTCTCGGCCGCTCGGATGCGCTGGACGTGATCTCGCCGCGCCCCGTCGGCATCCTGCCCGGCATCGGCAAGCAGACCGAGGCTCGCCTGCAGAAGGCCGGCCTCGTCCTCGTGCGCGACATCCGCGACCGCTCCCCGGCCGACCTGATCCGGCTGCTCGGGCGGGACGGCGAAAGGCTCGCCCGGCTCGCCCGCGGCGAGGATGCCCGGGGCGTCGAACCGCGGCGGGAGACGAAGAGCGTCTCGGCCGAGACGACGTTCAACACGGACACCGCGCGATTCGAGGAGTTGGAGCCGATCCTCTGGCGGCTGGCCGAAAAGGTCTCGCTTCGGCTCAAGCGCTCGTCGCTCGCCGGCCGGAGCGTCGTCCTGAAGCTGAAGGACCGGAATTTCCGGCTCACCACGCGGACCCGCTCGGGGCTGCCCGCGACCCAGCTCGCCAAGCGCCTGTTCGAGCCCGCCCGCGCCATGCTGCGCGAGGAGGCGGACGGGACCTATTTCCGGCTGATCGGGATCGGCGCCGCCGACCTCTGCCCGGCGGACGAGGCCGATCGCGGCGACCTCGCCGATCTCACCTTGGCGGAGGAGGTCCAGGTCGAGGCCGCGATCGACCGGATCCGCGAAAAGTTCGGCGCCGGCGCGGTGCAGAAGGGGCTCGCCTTCCCGTTCGTCAGCGCTGGCAGGGCTTCTCCGGCAGCAGCTCCAGCCGGGTCATCTCCCCCTTCAGAGCGAAATCCCCGTAATCGAGGCGGAGAGCCCGGCTAACGCCGTTCTCGTACAGATCGAAGCCAAGGACATAGACGGGCGTCTGGTCGCTCTTGCCGGGCTTGAAATAGCTCATCGTCACCGGCCAGCGGGCGAGTTTGGCAAGCCCCTCCTGCTTTGCGGGCTCTTCGAGGCCCTCCACGACGCCCGGCGCAATGCGCTTGCCGATGACGGACAGGGTCTCATAGACCGTGCGCCCGTCGTCGGACCCGTCGAACATCCGCATGCTGACGGTCGACTTGCCGGCTTTTGCGGCGACGATCAGGTCCCGCATCTGCGTGTTGGGAAACACCGCCTCGCCGTCGAGCGAGACGTTTTCGCGCTTCGGCGACTTCAGGCGGACCGCAAGACCGTTCGCCTTGCGCTCGGCATTGCCGTCGACGCTCTGGCCAGGCCCCTCCCCCGTCCCGCTGTCGTTGCGGAACTGAAAGGTCTTGCCGTCGCCGCTCTCGAAATTGGCCGTGCGCAGGTCGGAGGTCTTGGTGCCGCTTTCCCCGCTCTCGATCACGGTGACCTGGCGGAATTTCAGCGCGTAGCCCTCGCAGGCGTCGCCCGTGAAGTCGAAGGCGATCCGGCCACGGGCCGATTCCACCGTGCGAGCGCCTTTGCTGGTGGCGAGCGAGAGGTCGTACACCGCGCGATGGGGTGCGAGGCGCGGCGGCTTGTCCGCCGAAACCTGGGCACCGGCTGGAGCCGCGAAGGCCAGAACCGCCGAACCGACAAGGACCGAGAACCGCATGAAATCTCCGGGGAGCGATGGCCTAGCTAGGCGCCGCCGCCGCCACGAGGCAACGCGCCGCTTGCAGGCACAAGCCCTGTCGTCCAGAAATCCGGCGGAAACGGGGAGTTCGACGTGGCGGGACAGATCGAGACGAAGCTGAAGGACCTCGGCATTGCGCTGCCGACGCCCGCCGCACCGGTTGCGAACTACGTGCCCTTCGTGGTGGCGGGCAACCTTGTCACGATCTCCGGCCAGCTTTGCCTCGGGTCCGATGGCAAGCTCGGCTCCGAGCATGTCGGGCGGGTCGGCATGGACGTGACGGCCGAGAGCGCGAAAGACGCCGCCCGGCTCTGCGCGATCAACGTGATCGCCCAGCTCAAGGCCGCGATCGGCGATCTCGACCGGGTGGTTCGCTGCGTCCGCCTCGGCGGCTTCATCGCCAGCCCGTCCGACTTCACCGGCCATGCCGGAATCATGAACGGTGCCTCCGACCTCATGGTGGAGGTGTTCGGCGACAAGGGCCGCCATGCCCGCTCGACGATCGGCGTCTCCGGCCTGCCGCTCGGCGCCTCCGTCGAGGTCGAGGCGACGTTCCAGGTCGAATGAGCGCCCCGGCCTGGCTGACCGAGCGGCCCATCGCGCATCGCGGCCTGCATGTGGCGGCCGAGGGCCGGTTCGAGAACACGCTCGCCGCCGCTGAGGCGGCGATCGCCGGGGGCTTCGCGATCGAGTGCGACGTGCAGCTCTCGGCCGACGGCGAGGCGGTGGTCTTCCACGATCACACGCTGGACCGCCTGACGGCTCTGGGCGGCCCGGTCCGCGAGCGGCCCGCCGCGGAGCTCGCCCGCACGGCGATCGGCAGGAGCGAGGATCGCATCCCGACGCTGCCCGCCTTTCTCGACCGGATCGGCGAGCGCACGCCGCTGGTGATCGAGATCAAGAGCCGGTTCGACGGCGACGAGCGCCTGGCACGCCGCACGGCCGAGGTGCTGCGCGACCGCAAGGGCCGGATCGCGGTCAAATCCTTCGACTCTGCGATCGTCGGCTTGGTGCGACGGATTGCGCCGGATCTGCCGCGCGGCATCGTCGGTCAGTCGCGCTACGATGGCGGCGACGCCGCCCAGCTTTCGCCGGAGCGCCTGCGCGCCATGACCGACCTTCTCCATTGGGACGAGACCCAGCCCCATTTCATCTCCTGGCGCCACCTCGACCTGCCCTGCGCGGCCGCCTTTCTGCCCCGACAGCTCGCGGGCGTGCCCGTGATGACATGGACGATCCGCTCGCCGGAGGACGCCGCACGCGCCCGCGCCCACGCCGACCAGATCGTGTTCGAAGGGTTTTTGCCGGCTTGAGCGCCTGCGCAGGCCTCCTGCTCGCCAGCCGAAAGCCGGTGGGGTGCCCCGCATGACGTCCGACGAGTGGCCGGCAGCCGGCCTGACGATCGCGGTCACGACGGGCCTCAAAGGGGTCGAAGCGTCCGAATGGGACCGTTCGGCCGGTCGCGACAACCCGTTCGTGTCACACGCCTTTCTGTCGTCCCTGGAGGAGTCGGGCTGCGTCGGTGGACGCACCGGCTGGTCGCCGGCGCACATTCTCGTTTCGCGCGAGGGGGCGGGCCTCGTCGCGGCGGCGCCCTGCTACCTCAAAACCCACTCGATGGGCGAGTACGTCTTCGACGGCGGCTGGGGGGAGGCCTACGAGCGGGCGGGCGGGCAGTATTATCCAAAACTCCAGGTCAGCGTTCCGTTCACGCCGGCCAACGGCCCGCGGCTGCTCGTGCAGCCGGGCGAGGACGCGGCGACGCTGCGGCAGATCCTGCTCTCGGCGCTCGAGGCGGTCCGGGACCAGACGGGGTGCTCCTCCATCCACCTGACCTTCCTGCAGGAGCCGGACCGGCTCGCAGCCGAGACTCACGGCTACCTGATCCGCACCGACCAGCAGTTCCACTGGATCGACGAGGGGTTCGGCACCTTCGACGGCTTTCTCGACGCGCTCGCCTCACGCAAGCGCAAGGCGATCCGCCGGGAGCGGCGGGAGGCGCTCGCACCCGGCATCGCCATCGAGTGGGTGACGGGGTCCGCGATCACGGAGGCGCATTGGGACGCCTTCTTCGAATTCTACATGGATACGGGGTCCCGGAAGTGGGGCCGGCCGTACCTCAACCGCCGCTTCTTTTCGCTGATCGGCGAGCGCATGGCGGACCGCATCCTGCTGGTCATGGCCAAGCGGGCCGGCCGCTACATCGCGGGGGCGATCAACCTGATCGGCGGCGAGGCCCTGTACGGCCGCAACTGGGGCGC
>JAQGJZ010000213.1 GCA_028290385.1 Enterovirga sp. | reverse complement strand
AACATCGTGCACCTCGTCCTCGCCCGGATCGAGGGGGCGCCGGCCGGCACGAAGGGCATTTCGCTGTTCGTGGTGCCCAAGATCCTGGTGAACGAGGACGGCTCGCTCGGTGCGCGCAACGGAGTGTCCTGCGGCTCGCTCGAGCACAAGATGGGCATCCACGGCAACGCCACCTGCGTCATGAACTATGACGGGGCCACGGGCTGGCTGGTCGGGCAGGAGAACCGCGGCCTGAACGCCATGTTCGTGATGATGAACGAGGCGCGGCTCGCTGTCGGCGTGCAGGGGCTCGCACAATCGGAGGTCGCCTACCAGAACGCCGCCGCTTACGCGAAGGAGCGCCTGCAGGGCAGGGGGCTCACGGGCGCCGTGGCGCCCGACAAGCCCGCCGATCCGATCATCGTGCACCCGGACGTGCGCCGGAACCTGATGCTGATCCGCGCCTTCAACGAGGGCGCGCGCGCGCTCGTGCTGTGGGCGGCGCTGAGTTCGGATGTCGCGCACCGGTCGGAGGATGCGGCGGAGCGCCAGGCGGCCGATGACCGCCTCGGCCTGCTCACGCCCGTCGTCAAAGGGGTGCTGACCGATCTCGGCTTCGAGAACGCAGTGCGGGCGCAGCAGGTTCTGGGCGGGCACGGCTACATCGCCGAATGGGGCCTGGAGCAATTCGTGCGCGATGCCCGCATCGCCATGATCTACGAGGGCGCGAACGGCATCCAGGCCATGGACCTCGTCGGCCGCAAGCTCGGCCGGGACGGCGGCCGTGCCCTGATGGCCTTCATGGGCGAGATCGAGGCGTTCTGCCGCGAGAACGGCGCGGACGCGGCCATGAAGCCCTATGTCGAGCCGCTCGCGAAGGGGCTGGAGCAACTCCAGGGCGCGACCATGTGGTTGATGCAGAACGCCATGGCGAAGCCCGACAATGCCGGCGCCGGCGCCACGGAATACATGCACCTGATGGGGCTCGTTGCCCTCGGCTACATGTGGGGCAAGATGGCCAAGGCCGCCCTTGCCCGGAAGGCGGACGGGAACGGGGTGGCCGCCCCCATGGACGCGAAGCTCGTGACCGGCCGCTTCTTCATGGAGCGCATGATGCCGGAAACCGGCGCGCTCGCCCGGCGCATCAAGGCAGGGTCCGAGGCGATCATGGCGCTGCCGGCCGAGATGTTCTAGCCGAGAGCACTTATATAGGGTCACAGCCTCGGCGCGGCCGAGCGAGCGGCACCGGAGACACCATGGCCGAAGCCTATATCTACGACCATGTGCGCACCCCCCGCGGGCGCGGCAAACCGGACGGCTCGCTGCATGAGGTCACGTCGCTCCGCCTAGCCG
Source organism: Enterovirga sp. (assembly GCA_028290385.1). Lineage (GTDB taxonomy): Bacteria > Pseudomonadota > Alphaproteobacteria > Rhizobiales > Beijerinckiaceae > Enterovirga. The sequence goes on along the minus strand of JAQGJZ010000213.1, from coordinate 3,879 downwards.
AGACGGCGCTGCGGGCCCTCAAGGACCGCAACAACCTCGATACCAAGCTCGTTGACGATGTCGTTCTCGGCTGCGTCGATCCGGTCGGTGAAGCGGGCGGTGACATCGCCCGCGCGGCGGCGCTGGTTGCGGATTACGGCGACCACGTTCCCGGCGTGCAGCTCAATCGCTTCTGCGCCTCCGGGCTCGACGCCGTGAACTTCGCGGCCGCCCAGGTGATGGCCGGCCAGCAAGACATGGCGATCGCCGGCGGCGTCGAATCCATGAGCCGCGTCGGCATCGGCGCCTCTGGGGGCGCATGGCCGGCCGATCCGTCCATTGCGATCAAATCCTATTTCATGCCGCAGGGCATCTCGGCAGACCTGATCGCGACCAAATACGGGTTTTCGCGCGACGATGTGGACGCCTATGCGGTCGAGTCGCAGCGGCGCGCCGCCCGGTCCTGGAAGGAGGGCCGCTTCGCGAAGTCGGTCGTGCCCGTCCGCGACGTCAACAATTTGATCATTCTCGATCGCGACGAGCACATGCGTCCGACAACGGACATGCAGTCGCTGGGCGCCCTGAAGCCGTCCTTCGTGCAGATGGGCGAGATGGGCGGGTTCGACGCCGTCGCGGTGGACGCGCATCCCGAGATCGAGGGCGTCAACCACGTCCACCACGCAGGCAATTCCTCCGGCATCGTGGATGGCGCCGCCGCCGTGCTGATCGGCAACAAGGAGGTTGGCGCCGCCGCCGGCCTGAAGCCGCGCGCCCGGATCCGCGCCTTCGCAACGATCGGCTCGGAGCCGGCCCTGATGCTGACCGGCCCGGTGGACGTGACCGAAAAGCTGTTCCGCCGCTCCGGCATGACAAAGGCCGATATCGACCTGTTCGAGCTGAACGAGGCCTTTGCGTCCGTGGTTCTGCGCTACCAGCAGGCCTTCGATATCGATCCCGATACGCTCAACGTTTGCGGCGGCGCCATCGCGATGGGCCACCCGCTCGGCGCGACCGGCGCCATGATCCTCGGCACGGTCCTGGACGAACTCGAGCGGACGAACAAGACGACCGCCCTCGTGACGCTCTGCATCGGGGCCGGGATGGGCACCGCGACGATCATCGAGCGGGTGTGAACGGGAACTCCCGCCACGATCCGGAAAGCGCGGTTCTTCTGGTCGTCGGCGCAGAACGGCTCCGCGCTGCGGCGTGACGGGGCTCAACACCGGCCTCCTTGCCGAAAGTAGTGACAATCACTACTCTTCGGCCATGCGCACCGTGTCCGCAGCCGACGCCAACCGGCACTTCTCCAAGATCCTCGGCGAAGTGAAAAAGGGGCAGACCATCGTCGTGACGTCGCATGGCGAGCCCGTGGCGAAGATCGGACCTGCCTCTGAGGACGATGCCCATGAGCTTGGGAGAGAAAGGGCCCGGCAGGACCTGATCGCCCATCTGCGCGCGGTCCAATCGCTGAACATGCCGATCACCTGGAAGCGCGACGACCTTTACGAGGACGATGTCTAGTTGATCGCCCTCGACACCAACGTCCTCGTCTACGCAGAAGGGATCGGTGAGGGCGCCCTTCAAGCACGAGCGAGAGAGGTCATCGAAGCAGCGCTCGTGGAGGGCGCGATCGTACCCGCGCAAGTGCTCGCGGAGATGTTTCGGGTTCTTGTCGGAAAGGCGCAACTGCCCGTCCGCGCCGCACGGGAGCGGGTCGCCAGATACCAACGGAGCGTTCTGGTGGTGCCCACACTGGACCGGACCCTCGAGGCCGCCCTGGACCTTGCGACCGAACACCGCCTCCAGATCTTCGACGCCATCATCCTGGCCGCCTCGGCCGAAGCCGGCTGCCGCATGCTGCTCACCCAAGACATGCAGGATGGCTTTGTCTGGCGCGGGATGACGGTCGCGAACCCGTTCGCGGCGACGCTGCACTCGCTGCTCGCTGACCTGCTTCGCCAATGATGGAGCGCCTGCTCAAGGCTGTGCGTCTCTGCTAAACGCAAAGCTGAAACGATCGGGGATCGCCGCATGAACCTCCAGAACTTCCGCTTCGAGGTCGATGCCGACGGGGTCGCGCTCGCGACCTGGGACATGGCCGAGCGCTCAATGAACGTCATCACGCCCGGGGTGATGGAGGAGCTGTCGCAGATCGTGGAGACGGTCTCCTCCGATCCGGCGATCAAAGGATGCGTGATCACGTCCGGCAAGGACACGTTTTCGGGCGGGGCCGACCTCACCATGCTGCAGGGGCTCGGCGCGGAGCATGCCCGGCTCGCCAAGGCACAGGGGGAGGACGCGGCGATGCGCTTCTTCTTCGAAGAGTCGCGCAAGCTCTCGCTTCTCTACCGACGCCTCGAGACCTGCGGAAAACCGTTTGCCGCCGCGGTCGCGGGGACCTGCCTCGGCGGCGCTTTTGAACTCGCCCTGGCCTGCCATTACCGCGTGCTCGCCAATGACGATGCGACGCGGGTCGGCTTGCCGGAGATCAAGGTCGGCCTCTTCCCTGGCGCGGGCGGAACGCAGCGCATCGCGAGGCTGATGCAGACGGGCGACGCGCTCCAGCTCCTGTTCCGCGGCGACCAGCTCCGCTCGCTCATGGCCAAGAACATGGGGCTCGCGCACGAGGTGGCCCCCCGGGGCGAGATCGTCGAGAAGGCGCGCGCCTGGATCCTTGCCGGCGGCTCGGCCGTGGCGCCCTGGGACGTGCCGAAGTTCAAGGCCCCTTCGGGCAAGGTGTATTCGCCCGGCGGCATGATGATCTGGCCGCCAGCGAATGCGATCTACCGCCGCGAAACGCACGACAACTACCCGGCCGCAAAAGCGATCCTGCAAGCGGTCTTCGAGGGCCTGCAACTGCCGATGGACCTGGCGCTCAAGGTCGAGAGCCGGCACTTCGCCAAGATCCTGCGCTCGAAGGAAGCGGCCGCGATGATCCGCACGCTCTTCCTTTCGAAGGGCGAGCTGGAGAAGGGCGCCCGCCGCCCGGCCGCGGTGCCGAAGGCAAAGCTCGGAACGGTCGGCGTGGTCGGGGCCGGCTTCATGGGAGCCGGCATCGCATACGTGACCGCCCTCGCGGGCATGAAGGTCGTGCTGGTCGACCGCGACCAGGAGGCCGCGGACAAGGGCAAGGCCTATTCGCACAAGCTCGTCACGGACCACATCAACAAGGGCCGGGCGAAATCGGCCGACCGCGACGCCCTTCTGGAGCGGATCACCGCGACCCCGGATTACGGCGCACTGGCCGAATGCGACCTGATTATCGAGGCGGTGTTCGAGGATCCCAAGGTCAAGGACGAGGTGATCCGCAAGGTCGAAGCCGCAATCCGGCCCGACTGCATCTTTGCATCCAACACCTCGACGCTGCCGATCTCCGGGCTCGCCAAGTCGTCCGCCCGCGCCGCGCAGTTCATCGGCATCCACTTCTTCTCGCCGGTCGAGAAGATGATGCTGGTGGAGATCATCAAGGGCCGCGACACCGGCGACGCTGCGCTGGCCACGGCGCTCGACTACGTGCGGGCCATCAAGAAGACGCCCATCGTCGTGAACGATGCGCGCGGCTTCTTCGCCAATCGCTGCGTCGGCGCGTACCTCCTCGAAGGCCATCTGATGCTCGCCGAGGGCGTGCCGGCCGCCATGATCGAGAATGTGGCCCGGATGGCCGGCATGCCGGTCGGGCCGCTCTCGCTCAACGACGAGGTCGGCATCGACCTCGCCTTGCGCGTCTACAACGCCACCCGGGCGCAGGTCGGCGAGTCCGCCGTCAACCCGGCGCAGGGGCGCCTGCTCACCGAACTCGTGGAGGCGCGCGGGCGCCTCGGCCGCAAGAACCGGCGCGGGTTCTACGATTACCCCGAGACCGGCCCGAAGCGCCTGTGGCCCGAGCTCGCCGACCTGCAG
>JAQGJZ010000342.1 GCA_028290385.1 Enterovirga sp. | reverse complement strand
ACGGCCGCGAGGGCCGCCTCGGCCTGGGCCCCGTCCGGGCCGCCGGCCTGGGCCATGTCCGGCCGGCCACCGCCGCCCTTGCCCCCGAGGGCCGCGGCACCGACCCGCACGAGATCGACCGCGTTGCGCGTCCCGACCTGGTCCGGCGTGAGCCCGACGATCAGCGAGGCGCGCTCGTCCTTGTCGACGGCCACAAAGGCGACCACGCCCGAGCCGACGCGCTTCTTGGCCTCGTCCACCAGCGGCTTCAGGTCCTTGGCGGGCACGTCGCGCAGCACCTTGGCGAGATACTTCACCCCGCTCACCTCGCGGATGTCGTCCGCCGAGCCCTCTCCGCCGCCGCCCATCGCGAGCTTCCGGCGCAGGTCGCCCAGTTCGCGCTCCAGCCGGCGGCGCTCCTCGACGAGGGCCGCCAGACGCTCCGGCGCCTCCGCGACCGGCGCCTTCAGCACCTCGGCGATCTCGCGCAACGTCCGGCTCTCGCCGGCGAGATGGCGGCGCGCCGCCTCGCCCGTGAGCGCCTCGAGGCGGCGCACGCCGGCCGCGACGGGGCCCTGCGAGACCACCGCGATCAGGCCGATATCGCCCGTGCGCACCACGTGGGTGCCGCCGCAGAGCTCGACCGAGAAGGATTTGTTGCCGGCCTCGCGGTCCGTCCCCATGGACACGACCCGGACCTCGTCGCCGTATTTCTCGCCGAACAGCGCCCGCGCGCCGGAGGCCACGGCGTCGTCCACCGCCATCAGGCGAGTCACCACCGGCTCGTTCTGCAGCACGAGGCGGTTGGCGATGTCCTCCACCTCGCGCAGCTCGGCGCCCGTGAGCGGCTTCGGGTGGCTGAAGTCGAAGCGAAGCCGCTCCGCCTCCACCAGCGAGCCCTTCTGAGCCACGTGGTCACCGAGAACCCGGCGCAGCGCCTCGTGCAGCAGGTGCGTCGCGGAATGGTGGCCGCGCACGCCCGACCGGCGGCGCGAATCGACGTGCAGCTCGATTGCGGCGCCGACGGACAGCGCGCCTTGCTCGATCGTGACGTGATGCACAAAGACGTCGCCGAGCTTGCGCTCCGTCTCGCTCACCTGCGCGACGAGGCCCGCGGCCCGGATCTGCCCCGTATCGCCGACCTGGCCGCCCGACTGGCCGTAGAACGGCGTCTGGTTGACCACGACGAGCCCGGTCTGTCCGGCCTCCAGCCTGTCGACCTCCGCCCCATCCCGCAGAAGCGCCGTGACCACGCCTTCGGCCGTCTCGGTGTCGTAGCCCAGGAACTCGGTCGCCCCGACCCGCTCGCGGAGGCCGAACCACACCGCGTCCGTGGCGGCCTCGCCGGAGCCCGACCAGGCGGCGCGGGCCTTTTCGCGCTGCCGCTCCATGGCCGCCTTGAAGCCGTCGGTGTCGACCCCGACCCCGCGCGCCTTCAGGGCGTCCTGCGTCAGGTCCAGCGGGAAGCCGTAGGTGTCGTACAGCGTGAAGGCGGTCTCGCCCGACAGCGATTGGCCCTCGCCGAGGCTGCGCGACTCGTCCTCAAGGATCGCGAGCCCGCGCTCGAGCGTGCGGCGGAACCGCGTCTCCTCCAGGCGCAGGGTCTCGACGATGAGCGGCTCGGCCCGGGTGAGCTCCGGATAGGCCTGCCCCATCTCGCGGGTCAGGGCCGGGACCAGCCGCCACATCAGCGGCTCGCGAGAGCCGAGCAGCTGGGCGTGGCGCATGGCGCGGCGCATGATCCGGCGGAGCACGTAACCGCGCCCCTCGTTCGAGGGCAGCACGCCGTCCGCGACCAGGAAGGCCGAGGCACGCAGGTGGTCGGCGATGACCCGGTAGGAGGCGCGGGTGGCGGGATCGGGCGCGCGACCGATCGCGTGCGCGACCGCGTCGATCAGGGCGCGGAACAGGTCGGTGTCGTAGTTCGAATGGACGCCCTGCAGGATGGCGGCCATGCGCTCGAGCCCCATGCCGGTGTCGATCGACGGCCGCGGCAGCGGGATCCGCTTGCCGGGCTCGATCTGCTCGAACTGCATGAAGACGAGGTTCCAGAACTCGAGGAAGCGGTCGCCGTCCTCGTCCGGGGAGCCGGGCGGGCCGCCCTGCAGGCTCGGGCCCTGGTCGATGAAGATCTCCGAGCAGGGGCCGCACGGGCCCGTGTCACCCATCTGCCAGAAGTTGTCGGAGGTCGCGATGCGGATGATGCGCTCGTCCGAAAAGCCGGCGATCTTGCGCCAGAGCCCCGCCGCCTCCTCGTCATCCGCATACACCGTGACGAGAAGCCGGTCCTTTCCGAGCCCGAACTCCTTCGTGATCAGGTTCCAGGCGAGCGTGATCGCCTCTTCCTTGAAGTAGTCGCCGAAGGAGAAATTCCCCAGCATTTCGAAGAACGTATGGTGCCGGGCCGTGTATCCGACGTTGTCGAGATCGTTGTGCTTGCCGCCGGCGCGAACGCATTTCTGCGCCGTCGAGGCACGGCTGTAGGAGCGCCGCTCGACCCCGGTGAAGACGTTCTTGAACTGCACCATCCCGGCATTGGTGAACATCAATGTCGGGTCGTTGCGCGGCACGAGCGGCGAGGACGCGACGACCTCGTGGCCGTTCCTCGCAAAGTAATCCAGAAAGGCGGACCTGATCTCGTTGACGCCGGACATCGCGCGCGGAACCTGAAATGCGTGCGGCCGCCGGTGGGCGGCCGAGAGGCCCGAGTTCTAGTGACGGCCCAGGAGGTTGTCGAGCGAGAGGGGCCCGTGATTCAGCCGAGCAAGGCTATGCCGCGTCCGCCAGGGCAGGCTTCGGAAGCAGAGCTGCGGCCGGGATATGCCAGGCGGCGCTGATGCTGGCGATCATCTCCGGCGTGAGGGACCGCTTGCCATGCAAGACCTCCGAAGCCCGAGAGCGGGACCCAAGGATAGCCGCCAGCTCGCTCTGAGACCTTCCGAGCTCGTCGATCGCATACCGAAGCACGGCCGCGACCGGCATCGCGGGAACCTCGTGCTCGCGGGCTTCATAGGCGGCAATCAGGGTCGAGAGCACGTCGAACCGGTCGGCCTCCGGAGTACCGAGCTCGGGCGGCTCGTCGAAGTAGCGGGCGACCTCGGCGAGCGCCCAGTCGAGATCGGCTTCGGTTCGAATGGGGCGGATGTCCATTAGATCGTCTCCGGATCGATCCGATCGTAGTCCCGATGCGTCCCGATGAATTTGATCAGGGCGCGGCCGTACGGGTACGAGAAATGAACGACGAGACGGTACTTGTTCCCGCCGATATCGAAAATCGCGCGGCTGTCGCCGACGAAATCGACGCTCGTTCCGAAGACCGCCTTGACCTCCGCAGGCCCTTTCCAGTCTGCCGCCTCGGCGATCCGGTACCAGCTCGCAAGCGGAGCCTCCGCGCGCGGCTCTCGCCTCCAGAACTCCCTGAGGGTCCGTTTGGCAAGAACGTTCATGGCGGAGGCTACGCCGTTCCCTGAATGGGAACAAGCATGGCCGGTGGCTGAGCGGAGGGCCTGCAGACCCCGGAAGGCTTACGGCTGCCCTTCGTCGAGATCGTCGTCGGTGGGCGTCGCGGTCTCGAGGATGCGCTCGGCCAAGAGGCCCGAATTCTGCCGGATCGCACTCTCGATGCGGTTCGCGACGTCGGGGTTTTCCTTCAGGAAGGTCTTGCTGTTCTCGCGGCCCTGGCCGAGGCGCTGGCTGTCGTAGGAGAACCAGGCCCCCGACTTCTCGACAATGCCGGCCTTAACGCCGAGGTCGATGAGCTCGCCGACCTTGGAGATGCCCTCGCCGAACATGATGTCGAACTCGACCTGCTTGAAGGGCGGCGCCACCTTGTTCTTGACCACCTTCACGCGCACCGAGTTGCCGATCGCCTCGTCCCGGTCCTTCAGGGTCGAGATGCGGCGGATGTCGAGCCGGACGGAGGCGTAGAACTTGAGCGCGTTGCCGCCGGTCGTCGTCTCGGGCGAGCCGTACATGACGCCGATCTTCATCCGGATCTGGTTGATGAAGATGACCATCGCCTTTGAGCGGGAGATGGAGGCGGTGAGCTTGCGGAGAGCCTGGCTCATCAGGCGGGCCTGCGAGCCCGGCTGCACGTCGCCCATCTCGCCCTCGATCTCGGCCCGGGGCGTGAGCGCCGCGACGGAATCGACCACGAGCACGTCGATCGCGCCCGAGCGGACCAACGTGTCGCAGATCTCCAGCGCCTGCTCGCCCGTATCGGGCTGCGAGATGAGGAGGTCGTCGAGCTTCACGCCGAGCTTGCGGGCATAGATGGGGTCGAGCGCGTGCTCGGCGTCCACGAAGGCGCAGATGCCGCCCTTCTTCTGCGCCTCGGCAACCGTGTGCAGGGCGAGCGTGGTCTTGCCGGAGGATTCGGGACCGTAGATCTCGATCACGCGGCCGCGTGGAAGCCCGCCGACGCCGAGGGCGATGTCGAGCCCGAGCGAGCCGGTCGGCACCGTCTCGATCTCGACCACCTTATCGTTCTTGCCGAGCCGCATGATCGAGCCCTTGCCGAACGAGCGCTCGATTTGAGAGAGCGCCGCGTCGAGCGCCTTGGTCTTGTCCATAGAAGGGCTTTCGACGATCCGAAGAGCTGACTGGGCCACTGGGCGCTCCTTATGGCAGGCGGGACGGGCGAACTCAACGAGCGAGCCCGATCGACGTACCCGTTTTGTTCTCGTGTGGCAAGCCGGTTGGGGAGCCCGCGGGGCAATCGGCATCTCCAGCCGGACAATGGCGCCGACGCAGGCGGTGTCGCGGGTTTCCGGCTTCCGCGCACGAGGCGGAAGCGGCGCACGCGCCGTCCGTCCCCGGCCCGAGGTCTGGTGTCTTGGCGGTGCAAAGAACAAGCGAGGGGCGTGGGACGCCGAACCGCTCGATCATTTTTTGTTTGGAGAGCCTTTCGGCGTCCCCGCGATGCATCTCGGCCGTCATCCCCGGGCTTGACCCGGGGACCTCGGCGTCGCTGCACCGCGTCCGGGTTCCCCCGGCACGGGCGGCGATTTTGCACCGGACCTGCCGCTCGTCAGCCTTCCCGCCCTTGCGGGCGAAAGGACCTAAGCCATGCTGCACTGGCGCCCGGGCCGTATTACCCGGAGGGCGGCGCTGGTCCGGCGTCCCGAGTGCGAGGGTCGCGTAACCCCCACCCGCAGGCGCCGCATCCCCTTCCGCTTTCAACGACGCCTCGCGAGAGCGCCCCTCGGCGAAGAGGATACGCGCTCTATACTGCATATATTCCTATGATGTCAAGCGGTGTTTGGCCGAGGACGCGACGCGAGAACGCCGAATCGTCTCCCGCTTCACCGCGCATTCGTCCCCGACACCCGCGGCGACCCCGCGCCCGCGACGGTGGAGCCGCATGCGAGTGACCGGGCTGCGGCCGAACGGCTCTCGGCGCTGCCGGAAGAGCTCGCGGGCGTCACCTTTCGGCGTTGAGCGCGCCCGCGCGTCACTCGCCCTCGTCCGGGATGTTCAGCACGGTGCCGCAGGCCTTGCAGTGGACTGCGTCCGGATCGTGCCGCTGCAGGCCGCAGGTTGGGCAGGGGAAGCGCACCTTGTTTGGCCGGAACAACACCTGGGCGAGGCGCAGAAACAGCGTCACGCCAAAAATCATGATCAGGACGGAGATCAGCCGGCCGATCGTGTCCTTCAGGACGATGTCGCCGTAGCCGGTCGTCGTGAGCGAGGTGACCGTGAAGTAGAGCGCATCGACGAAATTGTGGATGTTGGGGTTGGACCGGTGCTGCGTCGCATAGACGATGCCGGTCATCACGAAGATGAAAACAAAGAGGTTGGTGACCGCGAGGATGATCTCCTCGTTGCGCCGGAACAGCGGGCTGTCCTGCCGGAGCCGCGTCAGGATGCGATAGTTCCGCAGCAGGCGGAGCGTGCGCAGGACGCGCAGGAAGCCGGCGCCTTCGCCGACCAGCGGCGCGACCAGGAACGACAGCAGCGCGACGGCATCGGCCCAGGTGGCCGGGTGCGCGAGCTCCCGCCAGGGGTGCCGATTGCTGTAGAGCCGGGCCGAGAAATCGGCGAGCACGATGAGCCCGATCAGGACATCGAGGACCTTTACGCCCGCCCAGTCCGGCACGAACGAGGTGCCGACGATGAAGGCCACGGTCGCAAGGTCGAACCCGAGCAGGCCGTAGCGGAAGCGGTGCGCCCGCTCGGTGTCGCCCTCGTAGAGTTCGCGCAGGAAGGCGCGGAACGGCTTCAGCGGATCAGGCCGGGAGAGAACGTGCGAAGGCGACGATGTCACGGGCGAGCGCCTCGGGCTGCTCCAACGCGGCAAAATGGCCGCCCTTCTCCATAACGGTCCAACGCTGAATGTTCCTGAACGTCCGCTCCGCCACCGAGCGTGGCGGGCGCAGGATCTCGCGCGGGAAGGCCGCATAGCCGGTCGGCACGTCGACCGTGGCGCCCTCCGGGATCGGCCAGGCGGAGTGCATCCGGGCGTAATAGGGCCAGAACGAGGAGCCGATCGCGCCCGTGAACCAGTAGAGCGAGAGGTTGGTCAGAAAGGCGTCCCGCGACACCGCCGACCACACGTCCCCGTCATGGTCCGTCCAGGCATGGAATTTCTCGCCGATCCAGGCCGCCAGCCCGACGGGCGAGTCGGTCATGGCGTAGGCCAGCGTCTGCGGCCGGGTGCCCTGGATCCACTGGTAGCCCGTTTCCTCCTTCAGCCAGGCTTTCAGCTCCGCGAGGAACCGCGCCTCGTCGGCCGTCGGGTTCGTCAGCATCGCCGGGTCGCGCCGGATCGGCAGCAGGTTCAGGTGGATGCCGATCGTGCGGTCTGCGTGGGCATAGCCCAGATAGGCCGTGACGAAGGAGCCCCAATCGCCGCCCTGGGCGATGAAGCGCGGGTAGCCGAGCGCGCTCATCAGCCCGGCGAAGAGATCGGCGATCTCCGTCACGGCAAAGCGCTTCTGGCCGGGCGCGAAGGACAGGCCGTAGCCCGGCAGCGAGGGCGCCACCACGGTGAACGCGTCCGCCGGGTCGCCGCCGAACGCGGCCGGATCGGTGAGCCGCGGGATGAGGTCCAGAAACTCGACCACCGAGCCCGGCCAGCCGTGCGACAGCAGCAGCGGCCGAGGGTTCGGACCTTTGCCCTCCACGTGGAGGAAGTGCAGGTCGATCCCGCCGAGCGGAAGCGTGTAGTTCGGCAGGGCGTTGATGCGCGCCTCGGCCTTCCGCCAGTCGAACCCGTCGCGCCAATACGCCACGACGTCCTTCAGCCATGCCGAATCCGTGCCGTAGGCCCAGGGCTCGCCCGGTGCCTGGTCGGCAAACCGGGTCCGGCCGAGCCGCTCGCGCAGGTCGGCGATGGCATCGTCC
>JAQGJZ010000074.1 GCA_028290385.1 Enterovirga sp. | reverse complement strand
GCGCTCATGTTGTCCAGGCTGTGCCGGATCTGGTCGGCCAGCGCATCGGCGAGCTCGTTCGGCTCCCGCACTCCCTGAACCAGCCCGATCTTGCAGGAGGGCAGCGCCGGAAACCCGTCGCGCGCGCCGAGGATCCGCATCCCGGGCCGGATCGCGCTTTCCGGCAGCACGCCAACCGCGAGCCCCGCCAGAACCGCGGCACCGACCGCGGTCGAGTTCCAGCTGATATAGGCGACGCGGAAGCTCCGCCCGGCCTCCTCCAGCGCCTGCACGGCCGAGGAACGCCAGTTGCAGGTCGGCCGCCCGAGCGCCAACGGCAGCACGGATTCGTCGTGCACGCAGTGCCGCGCGGAGCTCACCCAGAGCAGTTGCTCCGAGCGGAGCACCTCCGACTGCCCGCGCCCATCGACATGCGTGATGATGGCGAGGTCCAATTCGCCGGCGCGGACCTGCTCCACCAGCATCGGCGTCGGCTCGCACACCACCGTCACCTCGGCGCGCGGGTTCGAGCGCGAGAACGTGGCGAGGATTTCCGGCAGATAACGGTCGGCGTAGTCGTCCGGCAGCCCGAGCCGGACGCGGCCGACGAGGTCGGTCTCGGCGAACGAGGTGACGCATTCGGTGTTCAGGCGGACGATGCGGCGCGCGTAATCGAGCAGGCGCTCGCCGTCCTCGGTCAGCTTCGAGGCCCGCCCGTCGCGCGCGAAGATCTCGCGGCCGAGCCGCTCCTCCAGGCGCTTCATCTGCATGGAGACGGCCGATTGCGTTTTGTGGACGATGTCCGCGGCCCGCGTGAAGGAGCCCGTATCGGCAATCGCCAGGAAGGTGCGGAGCTGATCGCTGTCGAGCATGTGGGCCACCGGCGCCTCCATCAATACGCGTGATCTCAGCTATCTAAATCATTCGCTTCAAGAATATCACTTGCGGGCGCAAGGTCCAGCCATCGAAGCAGGGAGCTTCGTGCCCGACGCGCCGCGCGGGCCAATCAGGAGCCTGACCTCCAGGAGAGCGCGATGATCACGAGCGAGAAAGCCTATTCGCGGTATTTCGGGCCGACCTCGGCCATCCGCCGCTTCGTGCAATCCCTCGTCCTGGCCGTTGTGGCCCTCGCCCGGGCCATCGCCCACCGCCGCGAGGTGCGCACGCTTCTGGAGCTCGACGAGCGCTCGCTGCAGGACATCGGGCTTCTGCGCAGCGACGTGATCGGCGCGCTCGATCAGCCCCTGGCGAAGGACCCGTCCGTCATCCTCATGGTTCGATCGGTCGATCGACGCAGCCGCATTCGAGCGGGCGCGCATGCAGCTCGGCGCGTAGCGAAACCGGCCCGCGCCGAGGTCGGCTGAGCCCGGTTCAGCGCGACGGGGCGGCGCGCGGAGCATCCTGCGCGCGCCAAAATTCGCCGAGTGCGGCTTGCAGGCTCGCCAGATACTGGGCCTGCACGTCACGCCCGGTCTGGAACATCTCCGAGAGCGCCTCCAGCGGGTTCGGCTGCGAGGGCGGCGGCGCCGGCGGGGGTGGCGCCGAGGCCCCTGGCGGGACGGATTTCATGAACCCCTGCATGAAGGCCGACCAAGGGTCCGCCGCCTGCTGCGGGTCGGGCCGCGGCGCCGGCCGGCTCGTGCCCTGCCCCATCATGGCGCCCATCAGGTCGCTCCAGGCGCCAAAAGGCGTGCCGGAGGCGGGCGCGGCCCGCGAAGGCTGGGCCGGCTGCATCGCGGCCAGCATGCGCAGCCAGTCGCTCCAATTGCGCAGGAACTCGGACATCCCCTCCAGGGTCGAGTAGCGGGACAGCCCGCCCATGACCACCGGTGCCAGGGCCGGCAGCATCTGCTGCAGCACCTGGCTGCCGATGCCCGTCAGCATCGAGGCCTGCGCGGCGATCTGCCGGCTCGCCTCGGGGGACCCGAACAGCTTGTCCAGGATCTCGTGCCCGCTCGGCTGGGCTTGGCCGAACTGTCCGGGCATGTCGAAGAACGGCGCGTAGCGACCGGACGCCATCATGTCGAGCAGTTGCGCCAGGGTGTTGGGGTTCTGCACGCTGTGCTGGAAGGCCAGCGTGAAGGCCGGCAGCAGCGCTTCCATGGCGCGTTGGGTCTGGTCAGGGCTCAACCCGAATTGCCGGGACATGTTGCTCATGGCGGACCCGCTTTGGGCCTGCCGGACAATGTCGAAGAGGCTGACCATCCGGGTCTCCACCCGTCCGGCATCTCGCCGGCGGGCTGCTGTGGTACAGCGAACGTAGCACGAGCGCCCGTTTCGTGTTCAACCTTTGCGATGTCGGCCTGTTTTGGGCCGAACATCGTCGGCTGAACTCGAGCGGAGGCGGTCGGTGCCAGGGGCTTGGGCCGCACAACGCACGGGGCGAGCGCCGCTGGGCGGCCGCCTGGCCCCGCTCGCCCGGGCCTTGCTCGCGTCCGGCTTGCTGCCGCGCTTTCCGCCGAGACCGACGCGCTATCGGCTCGGCCTGCTGCGGCGGCCTGTGCGGCCGAGCCTATCCCTCCCGTCGCGCGTAGAACAGGGTTGGACGGGCCTCCGCCGGCTGGCATCGTCCCTTGTTGCCGCGCTCGGCCTTGCCGCCCTGGCGGTCATCCTCGGCCTGAGCCGCGTGCGCCGCGCCCGGCACGCCGTCCGCCGCGGGAATCTCCGACGGTTCAGCCTCGGCCGCGCCGCCCTGATCGGGGCGGCGGCGCTCGCAGCCCTAGCGCTCGGCGCCGCCGCCGTTCTTCTGCTGCCGCCCCCGGCGCGCGATCCCATCGATCCATCCCAGACGGCGGCCATGGACAGGCCGGGCCGCTACCGCGTCGCCTGGCCGCTCACGATCGTGGACGGGCTCACGTTTGGGCCGGACGGCGCCCCGAAGACGCGGCTCGCGGGGCTGGAAGGCCCCGGGCGCGACGCAATCTGCAACGATCGCAACGGGCAGCCATGGGCGTGTGGCTTGCGGGCGCGCGCGGCCCTCAGCGAACTGGCCCCGCGGCAAGGCTTGCTGTGCGAGCCGCTCGGTCCGCCGGCCGCGGGCGTGATCCCGGCGCGCTGCCGCGGCGCAATCGACCTCGCGCGCGAGCTCGTGCGCGCCGGCTTCGCCCGTCCGACGAGCCCCGACCCCACCCTCGACGCGGCTGCCGAGGAGGCGCGGCAGAGCGAGCGCGGGCTCTGGAACGGGGGCTGGACGATCCGCACGGCGGTGAGGTGAAGCGGGAGGCCGACATGAGCGAGGACGTTCTGGGCGCGGACGCGGATTGGGAGCGGGTCGAGCGCGATCTGCGCTGGTGCCTGATCGAGGGGCGCGGCGTCGAAGGCCGCGACGTGCTGTTCGACGCGCTGCAGATGAACGACCCGGCCCGGCGCCGGGCGGCGCTTGCCCACGGTGCCGCCATGAGCCTGCGCGACGAGGCGGCGCTCGCGAACTGGCTCGCCTGCGCCCGCGCGGATCCGGCCCGTCTGGAGAATCTCGGCCGCGCGCTGATCGGGCTCCCGCCCGCCCCGGGCGCGTGAGCCGACGCCGCGGAACAGATCCGAACGGGCGGGCTGATCGCGCCGGCACATGAAATTTCGTTAACAAATGTG
>JAQGJZ010000322.1 GCA_028290385.1 Enterovirga sp. | reverse complement strand
TTTGATCCGTCCAGGACGAAGTTCCAGGCATCGTCCTCGTTCGTCTCCGCCTTGGTCAGGTTGACCACCAGCCGGTCGCCTTCGACGGCCGCGGAGGAGTAGTTCGCGACACGGGCCGCGGCCGTCTTGCCCGTGTGGGCCACGATGGTGCGCCCGTCGAACTCGACAAAGAGCTCCGCCTCCGAGCAGGCCTTGCCTTCGGCCGCCCAGGTGCCCGTGATGTCGAAGGCGGGACTGGCCGAAAGGGCTGGAGACGCCGCGACGACTGAGGCCAGAAGCCCTGCGGCGGACAGAAGAATGGTGACGCGCATCGCTCGACTCCTTCGGGGGGCGCCGGGACCTCTCGCCGGCGAAAGCTCCGGCGCGCCGACCCTTGCGGGGACGTGCGGCCAGATGCTCGAAAGTCGAGCCATCGCCTAAACGAACGCTAAAGAATGACGGCGGGGAGCGGCGCCCGCTTGTCTCATGGTGAACGGAACCTGCGCGCCTCACTCCGGCTGGCCAGCTCCGGCGGTCTCCATGAAGCGCTTCAGCACATGCACCCGGATGGCGGAGGATAGGTTGTTCTCGCGGCGATCCCGGTCGATCTCGGCGACAAGCGCCTGGACGGATACGCCGCCGGCCTTGGCCAGCTGGCCGAGCGCGTCCCAGAACGGTTCTTCCAGCGACACGCTGGTGCGGTGGCCGGCGACCGTCAGCGAGCGCTTCTTCAGGCCGGTGGCGTCAGCCGGCATCCGGTTCGTCCGAGCGCGTCAGGCGGTGGCCGTCCAGGCGCTCGCCGGTGAGCTTGTCCTCGGCCTGGCGCTTCTTCTTCTCGGCCTTGGTCCGGCCGGACTTGGCGCGGTTCTGCTCCGCCGCAAGGGCGGCGGCGGCGCGCTCCCGTGCCTTGCGGACCTGCCGCAGGTTGATGATCTCGCCCATGGCGTCCGGCTCCTCCGCGCCCGTGTCTTACAGGAAGCTCATCGGGTCGACATCCACCGCGACCCGTACCGAGCCGCGCGGCTTGCCGGCGCGGATGAGCCAGTGCCTCAGGAACTCCTGCAGGTTCGTGTCCCGCGGCGCCTTCACGAGCAGCCGGAAGCGGTAGCGCCCGCGGATCAGCGCGAGCGGCGCCTCGGCCGGACCCAGCACCATCATGCCCGGCGGCGGCTCGGCGACGCGCGCGAGGCTGCGCCCGAACGCCTCCGCCTCGGCGCGGTCCGCGCCCGAGACGATCAGCGCGGCGAGCCGGCCGAAGGGCGGCAGGCCGGCCGCCTCCCTGGCGGAGGTCTCCTCGCGGTAGAAGCGCTCGGCATCGCCCGAGATCAGCGCCGCGAGCACCGGATGGTCGGGCTGGTAGGTTTGCACCATGGCGCGGCCCGGCTTTGCGCCGCGCCCGGCGCGTCCCGTCACCTGTTGCAGCAGCTGAAAGGTGCGCTCGGCCGCGCGCGGGTCGCCCGAGGTCAGGCCGATATCGGCGTCCAGCACGCCGACCAGCGTCATGTTCGGGAAGTTGTGCCCCTTGGCCACGAGCTGGGTGCCGACAACGATGTCGGCCTCGCCGGCCGCGATGGCCGCGAGCTCGCTGCGGAGCCGTTCCGTTCCGCCCGGGAAATCGCTCGACAGCACGATGCGGCGCTTGTCGGGAAACAGCCGCGCGACCTCCTCGGCGATGCGCTCGACGCCCGGGCCGCAGGGCACCACGGTTTCGAGCCCGCCGCAGGCCGGGCAGGTCTCGGGCACGCGCTCGGCATGGCCGCAATGGTGGCAGACGAGCGCCCGGCGGAAGCGGTGCTCGACCAGCCAGGCCGAGCAGTTCTGGCAATTGAAGCGGTGCCCGCAGGCCCGGCACAGCGTGAGCGGGGCATAGCCGCGGCGGTTGAGGAACAGCAGCGCCTGCTCGCCGGCCTCCGTGGTGCGGCGCAGCTCCTCGACGAGGCGCGGCGAAATCCAGCTGCCGCGTTCGGGTGCGTCGCGGCGCAGGTCCACGGCCGCGATTTCCGGCAGCGTGCGTCCGCCGAACCGTTCGGGCAGCGCGACCCGGGCGAAGCGTCCGCGCTGCACGTTCACCCGCGTTTCGATGGAGGGCGTCGCCGAGGCGAGGACGACCGGCGCGTTCTCGAAGCGCCCGCGCACGATGGCCATGTCGCGGGTGTGGTATCAGACCCCGTCCTCCTGCTTGTAGGCGCTCTCGTGCTCCTCATCGACGACCAGGAGCCCCAGGTCGCGGAAGGGCAGGAACAGCGACGAGCGCGCGCCCGCCACGACCCGAGCCTCCCCGGACGCAACCGCGCCGAACAGCCGCTCGCGACGGCGGCCCGACACCCCGGAATGCCACGCCGAGGGTCGCACCCCGAATCGGTTCGCGAACCGTTCGAGGAACACCGACGTGAGGGCGATTTCGGGCATGAGGATCAGCGATTGGCGGCCCTGGCGGATCGCCTCGGCGACGGCCTCGAAATACACCTCCGTCTTGCCCGACCCGGTGACGCCGTCGAGCAGAATGACGGGCGGCGGCTCGCCCTTGCCGGCAACCCCACCGGCCGCGGTGGCGACGGCGGCCGCGAGCACCTGGGCCGCCGCGCCCTGGCGCTCCGACAATGCGGGCCGGACGTAATTGGGGTCGGGCG
>JAQGJZ010000308.1 GCA_028290385.1 Enterovirga sp. | reverse complement strand
CCGCCCCGCGCCGCTGCCCCGCGCGACCCTGCCCGAGCGGAGCCGCCGGCGGGCCGCTGCCGCCACCCTGGCGGCCGCCCTTGCGTTGGGGCTGACCGGTGCCGCGACCGCGCAGACCCTGAGCCTGGACCTCGGCGCCGGCGGTGGCGTGACCGAGCGCGCCCTGCAGTTGATGGCGCTGGTGACGGTTCTGGCCGTGGCGCCCTCGATCCTCGTCATGGTGACGTCCTTCACCCGGATCGTCGTGGTTTTGTCGCTGCTCCGGTCGGCCATCGGCACGCAGACGGCGCCGCCCAACGCCGTGATCGTCAGCCTGGCGCTGTTTCTCACCGCCTTCGTGATGGCCCCGACCTTCCGCGAGGTCTACCGGGTCGGGGTCGAGCCGCTGCTCGCCGGCCAGCTGGCACCGACGGAGGCCTTCAATCGCGCATCCGTGCCGATGCGCGGCTTCATGATGCGGCAAGTCCGGGAGAAGGACCTGGCCCTGTTCGTCGAGCTTTCACGCGAGCCGCCGCCGGCCGAACCCGCCGCGGTCGGGCTTCACATCCTCGTCCCGGCCTTCATGATCTCCGAGCTCCGGCGCGCGTTCGAGATCGGCTTTCTGCTGTTCGTGCCCTTCCTGATCATCGACCTGGTCGTGGCGTCCATCCTGATGTCGGTCGGCATGATGATGCTGCCGCCTGCCACCATCGCGCTGCCGTTCAAGCTGATATTCTTCGTTCTCGTGGACGGATGGAGCCTCGTCGCGGGCTCGCTCGTCCAGAGTTTCGGAGGCTGAGGCTCAGCCCGGGACCTGACGGCGCGCGGCGCCTTCGACCTGCGGTGCTGCCGCCGGCTGGGCCTTTTCCTGCGCGCCGCCCGCGGCCTCAATCGGGCGTGCGCGCCAATCGGCCAGGAGCAGCCGCAGGGAATCCGCCTTCGTGGCCTCCTGCGCGGCGAGCCGGAACTCCCGGGTCTGGACGCTGCCGGGGCTGACCACGAGCTCAAAGGTCTTCGCGTCCGCCGAATCCAGCATCTTGCGCCCGAACTTCGCCTTCAGGCGGTCCAGGGAGATCCGCTCGTCGGCCAGCGCATACGCGATCGCGGCCCGCAGGACGTCGGACCGCTCGCGGTCGGATAAAGGCTCCTCGCCCTCCCAGCGGGTTGCGAGCAGGCCCTCGCCGGCTTCGCCCGCCTCGCGCCAGCGCCGTGCCGTCCACAGGATGCTCGCCCGGAGGCGGTCCACGTCCAGGCCGCGTTCGCCCTCCAGGATCTCCAGCGCGAGGTCCGTCCGCGTGAGGTCGGCCTGCGCGCGGGCCTCGAGCATGTAGCGGAAGCGCCGCACCTCCTCCGGAAGCTCGGCGAGCCGCGTCGCATGCAGCGCGCCCAGCGCGAGAAGCGGCTTGGCGCTCATCAGGCGGATTGCCGCGAGCCGCGCCGCCACCGTGGCGCGAGCGGCCCCGGTGAGGCGCTTGTCGACCTGGTATTGCAGGAGATCGGCGGCCTGATCGAGCAGGTCGAGATCAACGAGGCGGTCGGCGAGCCGGCGCACGAGCTCGTCGCCCCGGCGCCCGACGGGCGCGAGCTCCTGGAAGTCGTAATACAGCGACAGCGCCTGCACGCCGGACAGGTTGCCGCTCTCCGCCCCGAGGAGCAACTGCTCCAGGAGTTGCCCGGAATCCTCCTGCAGCTTCCGGGTGGCCGGGTGCTGCGGGAAATAGCGGTTGGCCCGGCGCGCGATCGCGAACATGTCGGGCCAGCGCTTGGCCTCGCCATAGAGCCGGGCGAGGTCGGTGAGCGTCCGTGCCTCGACCTCGCCGCCGCGCCAGGTCACGGACAGGGTTTCCAGACGCTCGATCGCGCTCGCGAGCGGCATGGCTCCCGCCTTCACGGCCAGCCGCACGCCGCGCAGGGTCGCCTCCGCCGCGACCGGGAGCTCGCCCTCCTGCATCAGCTTCTCGTAGGCCTTGAGGGCGGCCTCGGCCCGGCCGGCCTGGTCGTCCACGCGAGCCCGGGCCAGATCGTAGGCGCCGCGCGACACCGCGCCCGTCGCCATCCGGTCGATCGCCCCGAGCTCACCTTCGGCGCGGGCGATGTCGCCCGTTTCCAGCGCGGCCGTGAGGGCGAGCAGCCGGATCGGGCCCGCCACCTCCTCCGGATAGAGTTCGAGGATTTCGGTCGAGCGGCGGAAGCCGGCGAGCGCGGCGGCCCAGCGCTCGTCCGTCGCATCGGCGACCACGCGCCACAGCACGGCTTCGGGATCGTCGCCGACGGTGGCGTCGGTCAGAAAGGCTCGGGCTTCCGCCGGGCGCCGCGCGCGCGCCGACGCGATGCCGGACAGCAGCAGGCTTTCGCGCCGACGGGCAAAGAGCGGGTCCTCGGCCCGGGCCAGAGCCAGGACGCTCATGGCCTCGTGATCGAGCCCGTTGGCCACCAGAAAGCGCGCCAGCCGGAACCGCGCCGGCGCACGGCCCGCGCGGGAGGCATGCGCGTCGTCCCAGACCAGCGCGCTGTAGCGGTCCCAGGCGGACGGGCCGACATCGGCCAGCCAGGCGTCCCGGGTCAGCAGCGCACGGGAGGCCGGGCTGCCGCCACGCTCCTCGCCGGACGGGGTCGAGAGCGACAGCCCGCCGTCACGATAGATCGCGACGCTGGCCTGCCCGAGCGAGGCCGAGACATCGTCCGCCCGCGCCTCGACGACCACGCCGTGCAGGGTGGGCGCGAGCACGAATTCGACAAAGCTGCGCGCCAGGGGCAGCGCCTGGGGGCGGCCCGCCGCCGTCACGATCCCGACCCGCGCCCCGTCGGGGTCGCGCATCCAATGCACGCGCGCGCCGTCCGCGAGGCCGACCCGGACAAGCGCGCGGCCATGATCGTCCGATCCGCGCGACACCTTCACGGCATCCGGCGGCAGCACCTTCGGGTTGCCGGTGGCGAGCCGCCAGCCGCTCCCCTCGGCCACGAACCGGGCGGAGGCGGCAGCCGCTTCCGGGAAGCGCAGGACGGTGGCCGT
>JAQGJZ010000273.1 GCA_028290385.1 Enterovirga sp. | reverse complement strand
GCCGCCTCGATCTGGCGGGCGGCAAGGAGAAGATAGGCCAGCGCCGCAAGAGTGCTGCCGACGAGCACGGCCAGGCGGACGGGCCAGACCGGGACGTGCAGAGCACCCTCTCCCTCGAACTCGCCGGACGTGAAGGCGTGCACGAAGCCGTCGAGGCTGCCCCAGCCGATCACGGCGAACAGGAACACGCCGAGGAGGCAGGAGAAAACGGACATCGCCGCCCGGAGGCGAGCAGGCAGGTTCGCCGTGATCACGTCGACCTCCAGCATCCCGCCGCTGATGATGGCGTAGGCCGCCTGCAGGTAGCAGATCACCACGATGGAGCTCGACACCATCTCCGGCGTGCCACGCAGCGGAACGTTGAAGGCCGTTCGACCGACCACATCCGCGACGACGACGAAGCAGAGCGCGAAGGCGAGGATGGAGGCGAGCGCGAGCAGCGCCTTGGACGTCAGCAGGAGGGCTCGGCTGATCATGGACCCGACCGGTCAAAAAGAGGCGGGCGCCGGGGAGCCGGCGCCCGGACGCACAAGGGTGGGCTACTTGATCTCGTAGCGGACCGGCCATTTGTGGCCGAGCTTCTCGGCCTTATCGAGCGTGACTTTCAGGACCTGCGAGCCGGGAAGGCCCATCTTGTCGAGCTCTTCCGCCCGCTGCTGCGGCCACGCCTTGAGCGAGTTCGCCCATTCGACCGACACGTCGGTCGGAAGCTTCTTCACCACCGCGCCGATCGATTTCAGCTGCTCGATCTGTTTCGGATAGTTCTCGTCGTTCACGACGCCGGTTCGCGCCTCGTACTCGCGGCCAACCTCGACCAGGATGTCCTGGACCTCCTTCGGCAGCCGGCTGAACCGGTTCCGGTTGATGGTGAGGCCGTGCCAGGTGATCGAGCCGAAGCCGATCTCGGTATAATACTTCGAGACCTCGTTCAGCTTGAAGTTGACGACACCCGACGGGAACATGATCCAACCGTTGTACACGCCCGTCTGCATGGCCGTGTAGGCTTCCGGCAGCGACGACTGGACGGGGACCGCGCCCGCGTATTCCAGCCATTTCAGGTTCAGGCCCGCGCCTGCGAGCTTGCGGCCTTTGAGGTCGGCCACCGTCTTCCACTCGAACGTGGTCGTGAGATTGTAGCCGTTATCGGCGATGAGCCCGAGCAGGCGCTGGCCGAACTTGTCTTCGAAGACCTTCGACAGATACGGCACCTCGTCGTAGACGGCCCGCGCGAGCTTGACCGACACGTCCGAGCTCATGGTGCCGAACGGCAGCATCACCTGAAAGGCGTGCAGGGGCAGGTTCGAGGGCTCGAAGCAGAAGCAATAGCCGCCGATGTCGATGATGCCGGACTGCACGGCCTCGAGCGTGTCGGCGACCTTCACCATCGAGCCGCCGTAGCCTTCGATGAACTCGACCTTGTGGCTCGTCCGCTCGGCAACCCGCTTGCTCACCTCGGGCACGAAGAACGTCTGCATCAGGTGCACATAGGTGTTCACGGCCGGGTGGCCGGACGCGATCCGGAGGCGGAACGTTTCCGCTGCGGCCGGTAGATTCCAGGCCCCGACAGCAAGCGCGGCACCCGCCGCCAGCCAGACTCGAGCGCTGCCCCTCATTGCCGTTTCTCCCCTGATATTTGTTATCGGTGATATTTCAATTGAGCCGCAGCGCTTGTCAACGTCCTGCCGAGCGCCAGCGGCCGGCGTTGACGATGGGGGAGGCCAAGAATATCAGAGGCCTTCAGCTGGGGCGTCTGATCCCCCGGCGCACGCGGCAGGATATGGACGAGCTAGGGGCGGAGCCGGAACTGGTGCGGGCGAGCGTGTTCCGGCAGCTGCGCAAAGAGATCTTGTCCTGCGCGCTCAGGCCGGGCGTGCGCCTGCAGGAGCGCGAACTCGTTGAGCGGCTCGGTGTCAGCAAGTCGCCCATCCGCG
Organism: Enterovirga sp.; assembly: GCA_028290385.1. Classification (GTDB taxonomy): domain Bacteria; phylum Pseudomonadota; class Alphaproteobacteria; order Rhizobiales; family Beijerinckiaceae; genus Enterovirga. The sequence goes on along the minus strand of JAQGJZ010000273.1, from coordinate 6,091 downwards.
ATGCGCTGCTGAAACTCGAGGAGCAGAGCCTCGTCGAGGTGATGCCGCGAAAAGGCTACCGCGTCCGGCCGATCTCGGTGTCAGACGCGCGCGAACTCTATGAGATGCGCCAGATCCTGGAGCGGGAATGCGTGCTGCGGCTCGCCGAAACCGCGCCGGAGGAGGTCCTGGCGGGCCTCGATCGATTCCGGGCGGTGGACGAGCCCGTCGAGCTCGCGACTTGGATCGACTACAACCGTCAGTTCCACCTCTACTTTGCGGATCATTGCGGCAATGCGCGGCTGGCACGCGCCGCCCGCGACGTCATCGAGCAGTTCGACCGGCTGACGCATGCGAGCGTCACCAGCACGGATGCGGTCCGCCTCACAGACTTCACGGCGCAGCACGGCGCGATCATCGACGCCGTGCAGCGCCGGGACAAGCGCATGGCCGCGGCGCTCATGCGCGACCACGTCGAAGCCTCGCGGCGGCGGGTTCTCGGCGAACTCGCCAATGCTTCCATCATCGCATGACAAGGACGGACCCATGAGAGCGCGCGCCATACGGATGGACAAGCAGGGCGGACCCGAAGTGCTCGAGATCCGGGAGGTCGACGTGCCGGCGCCCGGGCCCGGCGAGGCGCTGGTCCGGCAGAGCGCGATCGGCCTCAACTTCCTGGACGTGTACCAGCGCTCCGGTTCGTACCAGATGCCGATGCCGGCCGGCTGCGGCAACGAGGCGGCGGGTGTCGTGGAGGCTGTCGGGCCGGATGTCACGGCCGTGAAGGTCGGCGATCGGGTCGTGTACCAGGGCGGGGCGCCCGGCGCTTATGCCGAACTCAGGAACGTGCCCGCATGGCGCCTGGCGCACCTGCCCGAGGGCGTCGACGCGGACGCGGCGGCGGCCGTGATGCTCAAGGGCATGACGGTTGAGTACCTGCTCGACCGCTGCGTCAGCCTGCGGGCCGGCGACCATGCGCTGATGTATGCCGCCGGCGGCGGGGTCGGGCTACTGGCCGGGCAATGGGCACGCCATCGCGGCATCAAGCTGATCGGGGTCGCGTCGGGCGGCAAATGCGAGGACGCGCGGGCCGCGGGCTACGCGCACGTGATCGACCGCGACCGCGAGGACGTCCTGGCGCGCGTCAAGGAGATCACGGGCGGGCGCGGAGTCCCGGTGGTGTTCGATTCCATCGGCAAGGCGACGTTCGAGACCACGATCGAGTGCCTGGCGCCGCGCGGCGTGTTCGTGTCCTTCGGCGCGACCTCCGGGCCGCCACCCGCGGTGGAAGCCGGGCTGCTGCAGAAGAAGGGCTCGCTCTACTTCACGCGGCCGACCCTGCTGAACTACACGGGCGACGCGGCGGATTACGCGGCTTCGGCGAAGGCCGTGCTGGATCTCGTGGCATCCGGGGCGCTGCGGCCCGTGATCGGCCAGCGCTTTCCGCTGGCGGAGGCCGCCGAGGCGCACCGGGCGCTGGAGGCCGGCAAGACCCGGGGCTCGACCATCCTGGTGCCCTGAAGGCCGCCCATGCCGCCCAGCTGATATTTCTGGGCGGGATTTCCGCTTGACCGGACGGCGCCCGCCGCCAATGTGGCGCCGTCCTTTGTCTTCACCGAGCCGAACCATGCCAGCCCTTTCCGGTGTCATCGCCGCCGCCGCGACGCCGCTTTCCGCCGACGGCACCATCGACCATGCCAAGCTTGTCGCGCATTGCGGCTGGCTGCTCTCCGAGGGGGGCTGCGACGGCGTAAACCTGCTCGGGACCACGGGCGAGGCCACCTCCTTCTCCGTCGAGCAGCGCCTCGCGGCCATGGGAGCGGTCGCGGCCGGCGGGCTGCCGCTGGAGCGGTTCATGGTCGGCACGGGCGCCGCGGCGCTCGCGGACAGCATCCGGCTCACGTCGGAGGCGAAGCGGCTCGGCTTCGCGGGCGCGCTCCTGCTGCCCCCGTTCTACTACAAGGGGATCGACGACGGCACGCTGGAGCGCTGCATCGACCTCGTGATCGAGGGCGCCGGGGCCGATGGGCTCGCGCTCTACCTCTACCACATCCCGCAGAACACGGGCGTTCCGTTCCCGATCGAGGTGGTGGCGCGCCTCGCCGAGCGGCACCCCGGCACGCTCGCCGGCCTCAAGGATTCCTCGGGCGACGCGACCTATTCCAAGGACCTTGCCCGGCGGGTGCCGTCCATCGCCGTGTTCCCGAGCTCGGAGGGCACGCTCGCCACCGCCGACGAGTTCGGCTTTGCGGGCTGCATCTCGGCCTCCGTCAACGTGAGCGGCCGGCCCTCGCAGGAGGCCTGGCGGGCGCGCGGAACGGCCGAAGGCCAGGCCGCGGTCGTCCGTGCCATGGCGATCCGCGAGACCCTGTCCCGCTTCCCCCTGGTTTCGGCCGTGAAATGGGCCCTCGGGCACATGAAGGGCGACGAAAGCTGGCGCCGCCTGCAGCCGCCGCTGCGCAGCCTCACGGCCGAGGAAGGCCGCGCGCTCGAGGCGCAGCTCGAAGCGGCGACACGCGCGTAACGCGCCGCTGCTTCACGGACGATCTCCCGGCCCGGGCGGGCCGGGAGTGCAGCCCCGTCGTCAGGACGGGGCGCGCATCCGCCGGTCCTCGGGAATCGGGATCGGCGTGTTCGGGCTGTCGAGGAACTCGACGGTCGTGAAGTTCAGGTCCGTGTCGCCGATATTCTCGACGCAATGGACCATGTATTCGCCCGGCCCGAAATCCAGGTGCCGCGTCTGGCCCTTGTAGTGGTCCGTGTCCGCGGTGCGGCCGTCCTCGAAATAGTTCCGCGCCCGGCCGTCGTTCAGCGCCGTCCAGAAATAGTTGAGCACGTGGCGGTGGAAGCCGCAGCGCTTGCCGACCGGGATGGTCAGGTGCCACACGCGCACCCTGTCCGTTTCGGACACGAGCACGCTGCCGACGACGCCGCTCTCGCGGCCGTCCTCGTAGGCCTGCTGCAGGTCTGTCGGCCAAGCCGCGCGCGGGTTCGGCGGCGGGGGCGCGTCTGGCGCGCTGGTGCGGGTCTCGAGCATCGGGCTCCTCCTCCTTTGGACGACGTTATTCCGCGGCTTCGCGCAGGGCGTCTGCGCCACGCGCCTTCACGACCACCTTGATCGCGTCCTCCACCCGGTCCTTCGCGTAACGAAGTGCGGTGGGGAGGTCGTCGAGCGCGAAGCTGTGGGTGTGGATCCGGCGCGCGTCGAAGCGCTTGGACGCCATGAACGCCATCGCCCGGTGGGTGGCGCTGCGGCCCTCGCCGCGGATCCCGTAGACATACACGTTGTTGCGAACGAGGTTCGCGAGGTCGACGAGCACCGGATCGTGCGGGAAGGCGGCAAGGCAGATCTTGCCGCCGCGATTGACCATGCGGCCGGCCTCGTTGATCGCGTCCGGCGTGCCCGCGCACTCGATGACGTAGTCGGCCCCGATCCCGCCCGTCATCTCGCGCACGACGGCGACCGCGTCCTCGTTGCGTACGTTGACCACGCGGTCGGCGCCGAGCTCCCGGCCGATCTCCAGGCGGTTGTCGCGGGTGCCCGTCAGGATCACGGGGTTCGCCCCGAGGGCCTTGGCGACCCCGACGGCAAGAAGGCCGATCGGGCCGGGCCCGAGCACCACGACGCTCTCGCCCGCGATCAGGCCGCCGAGCTCGGTGAGGCCGTACATCGAGGTACCGGCCGTCACCACGAGCGTCGCCTCCTCGTCGCTCATCTCGTCCGGCACGCGGATCAGCGTGTTGATGTTGTTCACCGCGTATTCGGCGAAGCCGCCGTCGCTGGTGAAGCCGTTCGCCCGGTGGCCCTTGTCGACCTCGCCGTAGTTGAGGCCGTAATTCAGGCAGGCCGTATACATGCCCTGGCGGCAGCGCTTGCACTGCCCACAGCCGGCATGGACCTCCACGGTGACGCGCTCGCCGATGCGGAACTCGTCGACCCCGGGGCCGAGCGCCGCGACGGTGCCCATGTATTCGTGCCCGAACGTGAAGTTCTTGTTGAAGGGCAGCCCGCCCTGCACCTTGGCGGGCGAGCCGTAATGGAGAATCTCGAGATCCGTCGCGCAGATCGCGACCGCGTCGATCCGGACGAGAACCTCGGCCCGTTTCGGCACCGGAACGGGCTTGCGGGTGGTGAGGAGCTCGTCCGGCCCGCCCAGCACCCAGGCCTTCATGGTGTCGGCGATCGGCAGATCCGAAGACGTTCTTACCCCGGCGGGCGCGTACATGGGCAGCGTTCCTCGGCAGCCCGGCTGGGCAACTGATATTTCAGTTGCTAGTGATTACGCCGTCCGGCACGTTCGTCAAGCGCCAGGAGAGCGTGTGCGCGCGAGCAAAAACCGCGCCCTGTTGCGCGCGAAATGTCGGCCCGGCACCGCGTGGGGCGGGCCTCGTAGGCGGCAGGCGCGGGGCAGCGTAAGGGTGCAGTCGGCGCTCGGAAGGGGCGCGAAGGGGGGACGCGGTGGACGAGACGTATCAGGGCGGATGTTTATGCGGGGGGCTGCGCTACCTCGCGCGCGGAAAACCGATCAACGAGCGCGTCTGCCATTGCCGCCTGTGCCAGCGGGCGATCGGCGCGGCCTTCAACGCCCGGCTGCTGTTCGCCAAATCGCAGGTCACGGTCGAGGGGGACACCACGACCTTCAACTCGTCACCGGACCTGAAGCGCCATTTCTGCCCGCGCTGCGGCACGACGGTGTTCTCGGAGCGGGCGAGCACGCAGGCCTATGCCATCACCTGCGCGTCGCTGGACGAGCCGGAGCGCTTCCGGCCCGACATGCATTTCTGGACTTCGTCGCGGCAGCCCTGGGTGAAGCTGGACGACGGCCTGCCGCAGCACCCGGAGGCAGCCCCAGCGTGAGGGCTGCGCCCCGGGTCGGCCCGCAGGGGCAACCGGTCAGATCGTGATGTTCGCCTTGGCGACCACGCCCTTCCAGCGCTGATCGTCCTCGCGCATCGCGGCCTCGACCTGCTCGGGGCTTTGCGACCACAGCGCGAGGCCGGCGGCCGAGAGCCGCTCCTTCAGGGCCGGGCGGGCGAGGACCCGGGCGGCGCTCGCCCGCAAGCGCTGCACGATGGGCGCCGGGGTGGAACTCGGCGCGTAAAGCGCGATCCACGACGCGTATTCGAAGCCGGGCACGCCCTGCTCGGCGACCGTCGGCACGTCCGGATGCGCCTCGTGCCGCTCCGAGCCGCCGAACCCGATCAGCCGGATGCTCCCGGACGGCAGGAAGGGGAGGGCCAGCGAATAGGCGACGAACATCGCCTGGACATGGCCTCCCGCCAGGTCCGTCGCGGCCGCCGTTGCGCCCCGATAGGCGACCTGCGTCATCCGGCTGCCCGTCATGGCCATGAACATTTCCGTCGCCAGATGCTGCGGGCTGCCGCCGCCACCGGAGCCGTAATTCACCTGCCCGTCCCGCGATTTCAGGTAGGCCAGGAACTCCGGAACGGTCTTGACCGGCACGTCCTTGTGGACGGCCAGAAAGGTCGGGATCGTGGCGATGCCGGCAATGGGCGCGAACGAGCCGAACGGCTCGAAGCCGAGCTTGCGGGTCTGCACGTTAGGCAAGATCGTCAGGATGGAGTTGTTCAGCGCCGCCAGCGTGTACCCGTCCGGCGCGGCAGCCCCGGCCCGGCTGGCGCCGATCATGCCCGCCGCGCCCGTCACGTTCTCGACCGTGAAGCGCACCGCGTCTTCCTCGGCCAGGTGATCGAGAAACAGCCGCAACGCGACATCGGAGGCGCTGCCGGCCTGCAAGGGCATGATGACCGTCACGGCGCGTTGCGGCCACTCGGCCGTCTGCGCGCTCGCCCTGCCTGATCCGGCCGCGCACGCGGCCGCCCCGGCCAGCACGAGCCGGCGTGTGAAACGAGACATTGCTGATCCTCCCGCGAGGCCAGCCTCTCGAGGGGCGGCTCTCGACCTACTTACCCGGGAAGGCTAGCGAGACGGTCGGAAGCTTGTCAACGAAAGCAAAGGCGCGGGATGGAACAGTTTCCGAGGCTCACCCTGGCCGGCTACCAGGGGCCGCGCTCCGTCCATACCCGCGCGCTCGACATCATGCGCCGTGAACTGGCCGCGCAAGGGTTTTCGGCCGAAATCGTGGGCGAC
>JAQGJZ010000193.1 GCA_028290385.1 Enterovirga sp. | reverse complement strand
CGAGGATATCCGGCGCGCAGCTGGCGACATGCCGATCGTGCTCATCAACGTGCCGGCTTCGGACGAGCGGGGCGGGAATGGACGGGCCACGGACGCGACCGCGCGAGCCGCTTTTGCGGCGGGCCTCGAACAGGCGGTCCGATATGCGTCCGAACTCGGGGTCAGCAAGGCCAACGTCCTGGCCGGGCCGCCGCCGATCGGGCAGGACGACGGCACGACAGCGCGCGTCTTCTCGGACAACGTCGCCCTCGCCGTGAAGCGGTTCGAGCGGATCGGCGTCGAGACGGTGCTCGAGGTCATCAATCCCTTCGACGTGCCGGGCTTCTGGCTCGACAGCCTGGACAAGTTCCTGCGCTTCTATGCAGGGCAGGGCGATCCGCGCCTTCGCGTGCAGTTCGACCTGTATCACATGGCCCGGATCGAGCCCGACCTGATCGAGGCGATCCGCCGAGCCGGCGAGCTGATCGGGCATGTGCAATTCGCCGACAATCCCGGCCGGCACGAGCCGGGCTCCGGCGAGATCGACTTCAAGGCCGCTTTCGCGGCGCTTCGGGCGGTGCATTACGATGGCGCCGTCGCGGCCGAATACCGCCCGGCGGGCAGAACCGAGGATGGGCTCGCCTGGATGAAGCAGGCACCCACCTGGTTCCGGGACTGACCCTAGCGGGGCGCCAGAATGCCGTCGCGGCGCTTCAACTGCCGGTAATGCGCCCAGAGCACACCAGCCGCAACGCCGCGCCAGGGGCGCCAGCGGGCCGCGATGAGCGCGAGCGCTTTCGCGTCGGGCCGCTCGGTCAGGCCAAGAAGGGATTTCGCCGCTTCCTGCAGGGCCAGATCGCCGGCCGGAAAGACGTCGGGATTGCCCAGGCAGAAGAGCAGGTAGATCTCGGCCGTCCAGGGGCCGATGCCGGAGATCGCGGTGAGGGCCGCATGGGCCTGCTCGGCCGGCATGTCGGCGAGGCCCTCCAGCGCAAGCGTGCCGCCGAGGATCGCGCCCGAGACCGCCCGCAGGGTGCGCAGCTTCGGGCGCGAAAGGCCGACGCCGAGAAGCTCCGCGTCGGGCGCCTTTGCGATGCGCTCTGCCGTAAGCTCCGGGAAGGCCGCGTGGAGGCGGCCGAGAATGGCCTGCGCGCTGGCCGTCGAGAGCTGCTGTCCGACCACGATCGAGACAAGGCCCGGAAAGCCCGGCTCGCGCTTGCGCAGGGGCGGGCGCAGCCCGGCCTGGACGAGCGCCGCGATCGCCGGATCGAGGTCGCACAGCGCGCGCAGCCCCGCCTCGAGCGCGGCATCGGAATCGAGCCGCGGGGAGGTCACGTGGCGGCCGGGCAGGGCGGATGAGCGCCGTCCTGCGTTTTGCGCCGAGCCCCAACGGGCGGCTCCATCTCGGCCATGCCTATTCCGCCCTCCTGAACGACAGCGTCGCCCGCCGGCGCGGCGGCACGTGGCTGCTGCGGATCGAGGATATCGACCCGATCCGCGCAACGCCCGAGAACGTCGCCGGGATCGAGGAGGATCTTGCCTGGCTCGGGCTCGATTGGCCAAGGCCGCCCCGCCGGCAATCGGAGCACATGCGCGAGTACCAGGGCGGGGCCGAAAAACTGCGCGCGGCGGGCCTGCTCTATCCCTGCGGCTGCAGCCGCGGCGAGATCGCGGCCGCGGTCGCTGCCCGCGAGGCGGAGACCGGACAGCCCTGGCCCCGCGACCCGGACGGCTCGCCCCTCTATCCAGGCACGTGCCGGCATCTGCCCCTCGCCGGGCGCGAAGCGCTCGCGGCATCCGGACGGCCCGTCGCCTGGCGGCTGGACATCGGGAGGGCGCTCGCCGTGTCTGGTCCGGTCTCCTGGCGCGCCTTCGAGCCGGACGGCCGGGTCTGGTCCGTTCCGGCGTCTCCGGAGCGCTGGGGGGACGTGGTTCTCGTGCGCAAGGAAACGCCGACGAGCTACAACCTGTCCGTCGTCTTCGACGACGCAGTCCAGGCGATCACCCACGTGGTGCGCGGGGTCGATCTCGAAGCCGCGACGGACATTCACGCGCTGCTCGGGGCGATTTTGGGCCTTCCCGAGCCCCTATACCACCACCACAGGCTGCTCACCGACGAGGCCGGCCAAAAGCTGTCGAAGAGCCGCGGCTCGCTATCCCTGGCCGCCTTGCGGCAGGCGGGCGAGACGCCCGAAGGGCTTCGACGCCGCCTCGGATTTGCCTGATCAGCTGCGCTGCGCGAGCTGGTTCGGGCCGGCCTTCAGCATGAGCTGGTCGATCTGGTCGCGCTGGCGCCCGAAATCCACGAGCGCCCGGCCGTCGAGCTCGCGCCCGCGCGGAACGCGGATCTTCATCGGATCCACGAAGTGCCCGTTCACGATCACCTCGTAGTGGAGATGCGCGCCGGTTGAGAGGCCGGAGGAGCCGACATATCCGATCACCTGCCCCTGCCGGACCCGGGCACCCGCCGCCATGCCGCGCGCGAAGGCGGATTGGTGATTGTAGGCCGTGACATAGCCGTTGGCGTGCTGGATTTCGGTGCGCCGGCCGTAGCCCGAATCCCAGGCCGCCTTGGTGATGGTGCCGTTGCCCGCCGCGAAGATGGGCGTGCCGACCTTCGCGGCCCAGTCGACGCCGGTATGCATCTTCGCGTAGCCGAGGATCGGGTGATAGCGCGTGCCGAAGCCCGAGCTCAGCCGGGCTTCGACGACCGGCTTGCGCACCAGGAACTTCTTGAGCGAGCGACCGGCATTGTCGAAGTAATCCACGCTGCCGTCGTCGCCCTGGTAGCGATAGACGCGGTGGGCATCGTTTCCGAGCGTGATGGTGGCGGAGAGGATCTCCAGACGGTCGGACGCACCCTCTTCGTCGGTGGCGTAGAAGATCTCGAAACTGTCGCCCGGCGCAACGCGGCGCTGGAAGTCGACGTCGTAGCCGAAGATGCGGACGAGCTCCTCCACGGTCTGCCGCGGCAGGTCCTGCTTCAGCGCCGTCTCGTACAGGCTGTTGTACAGGGTGACGCCTGTGCCCTCGTCCTCCTCTTCGTCGCCGTCCTCGCCCGCTTTGGTCTGCGGCCGTGCTGCGGTTTGCGTCTGCGGCAGCGTGACGGAGACGAACGTGCCACGGTCGTTGATGGCCGAGATGGCCTCGATCCCGCGCTCTCCGAACAGGATGGCGCGCACGAGGCGGCGCGCCTCTCCGGGCCGGGCCGAGGGGGCGAGGAGCAGGCGCAACTGCATGCCCTCCACGGGGCCGAGCTGCCGCTCGCGTCCAACAAGGGTCGCGCTGATCGCACGCGTGTCGTCCGCGCTCGCGCCGTTGGCGCGCAGCACTGTGTCGATCGTCTCGCCGCGCCGGATCAGCACGACGCGCTCCTGAAAATCGACCTCCGGCGCCTTTTGGCCGGTCTTGGCGAAATCCGTGACGTTTTCGGGAACGACCCGCACCTCGATGGACCGGAACGGGGCCTGCAAGGTCGCCTCGTTGCCGGGCAGCAGGGGCACGGCCCCCAGGGCCGGCAGCCGGCCCAGCATCCGCGACAGCATCGCCGTGGAGGGCACCGGCGACGCCGAGCGCCGTCCGGCCTCGGCCCGGGCCCGCGCTTCCTCCTCGAGCTGCAGCACGACGTGCTCGTCACTCAGGGTCGGGCCGCCCGCCTCCATCACCAGGGTCGGTAGTTCGCTCTTGATGACCGACACCTCGGCATCCGAGGTTTCCGGCGGCGGCTCCACGACGCGCTCTGCCGGGGTATCGGCAAAAAACCGCAACGGGTTGAAGGGCGGCACATCCGTCGCGTAGACGCCGCTCGTCATCGACAGATTTGTGGCGATCCGCACGAAGTTGCGGACCTTGATGACCTCACGATCGCCAGCCCGCAGCGTCATCGGCGTGCGGAAGCTCTGCTTGGCGGAGGCGACCATCTCGGTCCGCACCAACTTGTCGGCCTTGCGGGCCGCTCCGGACCCGCCGTCTGCGGTGCGCATGCCTTGCGCCGGGGCGCGCTCCGGCGGGTCCGCAAACGTGGTCTCGCCGTCGGAGGAGACGTAGATGGCCGAGCCGAGCAGCAGGGCGCCGATCAGCCCGACGAGCACGGACGCGCCGAGCCAACGGAAGCTTACCGCGTGTCGGCCAACAACAACGGGGTCGGCGCCGTGGGATCGAGCGGGGGCTCGCTGCCGAGATGCCCGGCAGCGCCGGCGGCCTCGCGCCGCTTGCGCCGGTTGGCGCGCGACGGGGGGGCGGCTCGGGCGGAATGCTCCGAAGGAGAAAGCGCGGTGGGAGGCGTCAACGGTCTCGGTCGCGTCGTCTGATGTGGTGGTTGCCCCGAGCCATGGCTTTGTCAACCGATCCTCGCTCTGCAAACACGCGGAGCCCGTGCTCGTGTGGGCCGCGAAAGAGAC
>JAQGJZ010000192.1 GCA_028290385.1 Enterovirga sp. | reverse complement strand
GATCGGCTTTGTCGTGAAGAACGGGTCGAACGCCTTCGCGATCACGTCCGGCGTCATGCCCGTGCCCGTGTCGCACACGCAGAGCGAAACGTACTGCCCCGGCTTCAGGTCGCGCTCCGCCGCCGCGGCCCGGTCGAGCCAGCGATTGGCCGTCTCGATGGTCAGGCGCCCGCCATCCGGCATCGCGTCTCGCGCATTGATGCACAGGTTGAGCAGCGCGTTTTCCAGTTGCGGAGGGTCGACGAGCGTCGCCCATAGCGCGTCTGCGGGCGCGACCTCGACCGCGATGGCCGGGCCCACCGTGCGACGGATCAGGTCCTCCATGCCGGCCACGAGGCGGTTCGCGTCGATCGGCTTGGGGTCGAGCGTCTGCCGGCGGGAGAAGGCCAGGAGCCGGTGCGTGAGCGCCGCCGCCCGCTTCGCGGCACCCTGCGCAGCCACGACATAGCGGTCGATCTCGGTGAACCGGCCCTGGCCCATGCGGGTCTGCATCAGCTCCAGCGAGCCGGTAATCCCCGCCAGCAGGTTGTTGAAATCGTGCGCCAATCCGCCCGTGAGCTGGCCCACCGCCTCCATCTTCTGCGCCTGGCGCAGCGCCTCCTCGGCCTCGCGGAGCCGCTCCTGCTCGCGGATGCGCTCCGTCACGTCATAGACGAACTGGTAGGCGCAAATCAGGGCGCCATCGGCGTTCCGCAGCACGCGGAACTTCATCTCGTGGTGCCGGATCTCCCGATCGGGATCGCCGAACTCCGCGATCTCCGTGAACTCCTCGCCGGAAAGCGCGCGGGTCCAGGCCGCCTTCACGGCGTCGCGATGCTCCGGCAGGTGCGCCAGCGTGTCGAGCATCGAGCGGCCGACCGCCGGCCTGACCCCGAAGATGCGCTCGAACTCGTCCGCGGCCGCCTTGTTGATGGCGAGCCACTCGAAATCGGGATTGACGACCTGGACGAACGCGTCGGTGCCCTCGACGATGTCGGCGAAGAGCCGGCGCTCCGCGAGCGCCTCGGCCACCCGCGCCTCGAGCGTCTCGTTGAGCGCCTTCAGCTCCGCCTCGGTCTCCTTCCGGGCCGTGATGTCGTAGGTGACGCCGAAATAGCGCGCGCGCCGGCCGGCCGGATCAGGAACGGCCTCGCCGCGGCGGGCCATCCAACGCGTCTCGCCCGTGTCGGGCCGGATGATGCGGTATTCGATGTAGTCCAGGGCCCGCTGGGGCAGTTCGCTCCGCCCGGTCGCCACATAGGTGCGGTCCTCGGGATGGATGAGCTCCAGGAAGCGCGACACCTGCGTCCGGCCGACCGGCGGCACGCCCCACAGCCGGCAGAACTGGTCGGACACGACGATCTCGCCCGAGTCGGGCAGGAGCTCGAACGTGCCGATGCCGCCCGCGGCCTGCGCGATGCGCAGCCGCTCCTCGCTTTCCTCCAGCGCCAGGGCGCCGAGATGCGCCGAGGTGACGTCGTGGCCCTCGCAGAAGATGCCCGACACGCCGCCCGCGTCGTCCGTCACGGGCTCGTAGATGAAATCCAGGTAGCGCGTTCCGGCCGCACCATCCGGATAGTGCAGCGCCACCGGCACGCGCTCCGCGACGAAGCGCTCGCCGGTCGCGTAGACGCGGTCGAGCCACTCGAAGAAGCCCTGCCCTTTGAGCTCCGGAAACACCTCGCGCACCGAGCGGCCCGCATAGCCGCGATCGCCGAACAAACGCACATAGGCGTCGTTCACGAACTCGAAGACGTGGTCGGGGCCGCGCAAAGCCGTGATGAAGCCAGGCGCCTGCTGGAACAGGCGGCGCTGCCGGGCGGCGTCCGCATCCCGGTTGCGCTCCCTCAGCACGCGCTCGGTCGTCTCGTGGCCCTGGTTGAACACGCCCTCGATCGTGCCGTGCTCGCCCCGGATCGGCGTGAAGCTGTAGTTCCAGTAGGTCTCGGCCGTGGTGCCGCCGCGCTCCATCGGCAGCAGTTGGTCATAGGCCGTGAACCCCTCCCCGCCGAGCACCTGGCGGAACTGCGGTTCGATCACGTCCCAGATGTCGTGCCAGACCTCGCGGGCCGGCCGGCCGAGGGCCCAGGGATGGCGCTCCGCCGGGATCGGCGCCCAGGCGTCGTTGTAGAGGAGGCGCAGCTCCGGCCCCCAATAGATGGCGGTCGGAAAGCTCGAATGCAGGCAGATGCCCAAGGCGGAGCGCAGCGCTTGCGGCCAGGTCTCGGGGGAGCCGAGCGGCGTCGCCTCCCAACGCTGCGTCCGGATGCGCTCGCCCATCTCGCCGCCGCCGGCGAGGAATCCCATGTCGTTGGACGTGTTGTTCACCGTTCGAGTCGCAGCCGCTCGCGTGCCCGTCTGGCCGCGACGGCCAGCTTTCGCCCAAGGACGAGGAGATACTTGTCCCCGGTAGCGAATCCACGCGGCAGATGAAAGGGTCGACGGCGAAGGTGGCCGGCCGCCCCGACCGCACAGGCGGGCGCCTGCCGCCCTCCGGAGCGGGCCCTACCCTGGCGCTCGGCCCGGGCATGCGGTGCAACGCCGCTGGGCGCCCGTCAGCCGGCGCGACGGCCCCGCCGGTTCCGGCAAGGCCCGGCCGAACGGGTCAGGCCGCCCCGAGGTTCAGTCTCGGCAGCACCGTGCAGCGCCGCACCAGATCGTGGCTGCGCAAGCGGCCCAGCAGGCGGAGAAGCCCAAGGCTGATCGCCGGCTCACACACCACGAGCGGCAGGTAGGACAGCGCGAACCAGCCCCAGCTCGCGAGCGAGCCGCTTGCCGTCCCGAGCGACAGCCAGAAGCCGACCATCGCGACGACGCCCGAATAATAGATCGCGTCGAACCGGAGGATCACGGCCCAGCTCAGCTTGGCGCCATCGGCGCCCTCGTCGGACCGGAAGCAGCGCGCGCCCCCGAGGGCATGAGCCGCCACCAGCGGCACCATCAGGGACAGCGAGTTCACGCCGAGATGGAGCAGGTCCTGCGGCTCGAAGAGCAGGCCCTGGACCAGCAGGCCGAGGCAGAAGCCGACCAGCGTCGGCAGAAAGCCGAATGTGAAGTAGATCGCCGACGCGCCGATGAGGTGCAGCTCGGACGGCCCGACCGGCATGTGCCACATCTGCATGAACACGGAGAAGAACATGGCCGCGAGAAGCGTGCGGACGATGTCGAGCGGCCGGCGGATGAAACCGCCCACATAGGTGCCGAGGGTGGCGATCGCTCCGGCATTGGCCGCCAAAACCTTTCCGCCGGAAAGGATGCCAGGTTCAACGTGCATGGTCGTGTCCTGTCTTGATCAACAAGGTCCGGGGCTTGGGGACCAGAGCGCTCGGCCCCGAGCCGTGCTTGCGCGGCAGGCTCGGGGTGTTGGGAGAGGGGCGGCGCTCAGCTGGCGCTGAGAGGGGCCGCGCCGACGAGGCTGTCACGCGAGATGAGCGCGACCAGTTGCTCCTCGCTCATCCCCTCGGTGCCCGGGGGGCGCAGGGGCATGATCATGTAGCGCAGGTCCGCATTGCTATCGTGCACCCGGACCTCGACCGAATCGGGGACGTCCATGCCGAATTCGCGCAGCACCTTCCGGGGCTCGCGCACGGCGCGGGACCGGTAGGCCTTGCTGACATACCAGGCCGGCGGCTCCCCGAGCAGCGAACGCGGATAGCAGGAGCACAGCGTGCAGACGACCAGGTTGTGGGTCTCCGGCGTGTTCTCGATCACCATGAGCTCGGCTTCGGTGACCGCGATGTCCAGCTCCCGGGCGGCGGCCTTGGGGTTGGCGAGCATCCGCTCCTTGAAGGCCGGATCGAGCCATGCCCGGGCGACCATGCGCGCGCCCTGATGCGGCGAGCCGAGATCGTTGACCGCAAGCCGCCGCATCACCTCGTCTGCCGTGATGAGGCCGGTCTCCACCAGCATCGCCTTCAGGGCCAGGAAGCGCGCCTCCTCATAGGTCAGCTCGACGTCGTCATCCTCGCGGGCCGGGTGCGGAGCATGCCCGTGCCCGTCGTGATGGTGGTGATCATGCCCGTGATGATCGTGGTGGTGGTCGTCGTGATCCTCGTGCGGGGTCATGAAGGTCTCCCAATTCTCAGGCGCGCTGAAGCCAATGGCTGTAGATTTCGATCACGAGGCTGTCCTGCTTCGGCCCGGCATAATCCGGCCAGATCTCGTGCTGCATGATGCGGACGCGGTAGAGCGGAATGCGCGGCCCGTTGAGCCGCCCATAGGCGCGCTCCTCCGGGCTCTCGAAATCGCCGCAGACATGGTCGATCACGCCGATCTTGTTGCGGATGTAGAGCGGTGTGCGCACATGGCCCGGCTTGCCGAGATCGAGGATGCGGACGCGCTCCCCGAGCTGGAACCGCGAGACCTCAGGCGACATGGTCGCGGGAGCCTGACTTGAAGATGTCGTCTGCACGCCGGTTCAGCTCCTCTTTCGAGATGTAACCTTTTTCGATGAGCAGGCTCGTCATCCCGTCGACCCGCCGGCCGTAGAACGTGGAGGCCTTGTATTCCTCGGGCGTCATCTGCTCCACCGTACGGCGGAACTCGTCCAGGTTGAAGATGCCCTTCGTCCAGAGGACGTTGAACATCGCGATCATCATCTTTTCCCAGAACAGCTGGGGGACTTCTTCCCGGGGCACGTCCCCCGCCGGCATGCCGCCGACATCCGTGATCAATCGTTCGGCCATAAAGGACATCCCCTCTCCTTGCGCCCCGTGCCGCCCGTTCTGGGCGCCACTCACGGCAGATCTGTTTTACGCACCATGAGCTTGCGAACGTCGAGCGGCGCGACGAGCGCACGTGTCCTCCCGGCCGACCCGATTCATGCGGCGATCGTGCCAACGGCGTCGTCCTCACGATGCCGCGAGAACGCAACGAGAGTGCAAGAGACTTTACTGCCGTGCAAGCCCTTGCCACCTAGAATGATGGCGGCGCATTCACGATGATGACCCGTGCTTCGGCATCGGAGCGGTTGCGGTAGCCGTGTGGCGCATCCGAGCGGAAGCAGAAGGAATCGCCGGCCGCGATGGAATGGACGACGCCTCCCACGACGAGCTCGAGTTCGCCGGACAGGACGTAGCCGAGTTCCTCGCCCACATGCGAGATCAGCTCCCCGGTCGATCCGCCTGGCGCGACCGTGTTGATGTAGCCCATCAGGAGCTGGCCGGAGAGGGACAGCCGCTCGATCGTGGTGCCGGGCCCGCCCTCGTGACGGAAATGCCGGGCCACACGATCCGCCTGACGCACCACGACCGTGTCGGGCTGCTCCGCCCAGGAGACGAGGTCGCCGACGGTCATGCCCAAGGCGGCGCAAAGCCGCTGCAGGAGCTTCAGCGACGGGTCCGTCTTGTCGTTCTCGATCCGGGACAGCAGCCCTTCGGAACAGCCGGCGGCCTCCGCAAGATCCTTCAGGCGCAGGCCGCGCAGCAGCCGCGTCGTCCGAAGATGCCGGCCGATCCCCGCGCTGGCTCCCGCCTCCTGACCGACGCTCTCGGGAGCGGCCGGTGCAGCCCTCTTCCTCATCGCCGCTGCGCTCATGTCGAATGCTCCATGCGCCGACGGATGCCGCAGGCGGGTGGCTCAAAACTGCAGGTCCCGCCGGAGCCACGCCCGGGGCAGCTGCTGTTGTAAAGTGTCTTGACCATTACGACACCAGTGGCCGCGCGCCCAGGCACATCGGGCGCGGCGATCAGGCGCGAGAACGCGTCCCGGGAGCGCCGGCACCGGGATCCCTCCCCCGGCCGGGTCGGACCCGTGCAACCGACCGGCCTGAGCTGGCCGGGCGCGGCAGCCGTCGTGCTGCGCCCGCCTCCCATGGCCGAACGCGCTTGTTCGTTTAGAGGCTGAAAGCCGCCAAATCCCGTTTGCAGTCGAAAGACCTCTCTGGCGCCTGTGTCCAACCCATGCCAGAGTCGCATCAAGTACAGGGCGGGACTGAAGGGATGCGCCGAGACTACGCCGCCAGTATGTCCCGCAGTCTACCGCCGGTTGCACGCGTGATCGACCTGAACACTGACGGTAAACGCGCCATCGCAATCCCGCCCAGGCATCTTTCCCCGGGCATCGAAATCGTCGCATGAACAGGCGAGACATTCTCGCGGGAGCGGTCGCTGTCGCGGCGTCGAGTGCTGCCCGGCCGACCGTCGGGCAGGCGCAGGCCGCGCCGACGCGCCGGCTCGGCTTCCTCATGGTGGTCGACGAGCGGCCCGGGAGCCGCGAATGGGTGCAGGCGGCGCTCGACGGGCTGTCCGCCCTCGGCTGGCGTGAGGGGCAGAACCTGCAGGTCGACCTGCGCTGGGGGTATGCCGATGCCGCCCGGATCGGCAAGGCGACGGAGGAGATCCTGGCGCTGAAGCCCGACGTGGTTCTCGCCCAGGGCGTCGTCGGCGCGCGCTACTTCCAGCGCGCGACCAAGACCGTGCCGGTGGTCTTCGTGCAGATGCAGGATCCGGTCGGGGGCGGCTTCGTGGCGAACCTGTCCCGGCCGGACGCCAACCTCACGGGCTTTACCAATTTCGACTACACCATGGTGGGGCGCTGGCTGCAGATGCTGAAGGAGGTCCAGCCGGGCCTCGGCCGCGCGCTCGCACTTATCAACCCGGACGACCGCGTTCGCTTCGACGGCTACGGGGACTCGCTCGCCCGGCACGCTCCGGCCCTCGGCATGCGGGCTGAGCTCCGGGGCATCCGGTCCGCCGAAGACGTGATCGCGGCCGCCTCGGCCTTCGCGGCGGAGGGCGGCGACGGCGGCCTCGTGATCCTGCCGGACGCGAGCACCATCGCGCATCTCGACACCATCTTGGCGCAGGCCGCGCGCCATCGCTTCCCGACCGTCCACCCCTATGCGGACCAGGTGCGGCGGGGCGGATTAATGGCCTACACCAGCAACGCGGAGGAGCAGTACCGCGTCGCCGCCTCCTACATCGACCGGCTGTTTCGCGGCGCCGCCATCGGCAGCCTGCCGGTGCAGGCCTCCGAGCGCTTTGAGACGGTGCTCAACCTCAAGACTGCGGCAGCGCTGGGCCTCACGATCCCGCCCTCGCTGCTCGCCCGCGCTGACGAGGTGATCGAATGAGGCGGCGCGATGTTCTGGCCGGTCTCGGCGCGACGGCCGTGGCCTGGCCTGCCCGGGCTCAGGACGGGCGCATGCGCCGGCTCGGCATCCTCATGGGCGGCCGCGGCGCATCCGACCCCGAAGGCCAGGCGCGCCTCGCGGCCGTTCGTGCCGGGCTTGCCGAGCACGGCTGGACGGAAGGGCGCAACCTGGAGATCGAGCTGCGCTGGGCCGCCGGCGACCTCGGCAGGATCAAGGCGGCGGCAGCCGAGATCGTGGCCCTGAAGCCGGACGTGATCCTGGCCAACGCCACCCCGGCCATCGGAGCGCTGATCGAGGTCACCAAGACCATCCCGATCGTGTTTGCGCAGATCGTCGATCCCGTCGGGCTCGGCTATGTCACGAGCCTGGCGAGGCCGGGCGGCAACGTCACCGGCTTCACCTTCGTCGACCTCGATTTCATCCGGAAATGGCCGGAGGTTCTGCGCGAGCTGGCGCCGGGCCTCGACCGCGCTGCCCTGCTGTTCAACCCCGCGACGACCCCGTTCTACGCCGGCTTTCTCCAAACGCTCGAAGCCTCGCGCCAGCCGGGACAGGTCCCATTCGTGGCCGCGCCGGTCGCCCGGCTCGAGGATCTCGAGAGCGTCGTCGCCGATGTCGCGAGCCATGCGGGAGCGGGCCTCGTCATCCCGCCCAACCCCTTGATCGGCGCGCACCGGGGCCGCGTCGCGGCGCTGGCCACGCGCCACCGCCTGCCCTCGATCGCCGTGTACCGGGAATATGCGCCGGACGGGGGATTGATGTCGTATGGGCCGAATTCTCTCGACATCTTCCGGCGCTCCACGAACTACATCGACCGCATTCTGCGCGGCGCCGATCCCGGTGAGCTCCCCGTGCAAGCGCCGGTCACCTACGAGCTGGTCGTCAACGGCCGCACCGCCCGCGAGCTCGGGCTGGCCATTCCGCCATCCATTCTCGCCCGAGCCGATGAGGTGATCGAATGAAGCGACGGCACCTGCTGGCGGGCTTTGGCGGGGTGGCGCTTGCTTCGGGCAGCCCGTTTGCCGCTCTTGCCCAGGTCGGACGGCCAACCCTCGGGCTCCTCGCCCTGGGTCGTCCCGATGCGGGGCCATGGTTTTCGGGGATGCGGAACGCCCTTCGCGAGATCGGCTATGTCGAGGGCGAGTCGGTCCGGATCGAGTTGAGGTCAGGCGAAGGCGATCACGGTCGTCTGAAGGAGATGGCCGTCGACCTCGTCCGGATGAAGGTCGACACCATCGTTGCATTCCAAACTCCCGCCGCAACGGCGGCCCGCGATGCAACCCGCGAAATCCCGATCGTTCTGTCCGGCGTGGGCGACCCGGTCGGAACGGGTCTCATCGAGAGCCTGTCCCGGCCGGGCGGGAACGTGACCGGCATGTCCGCAGCGTCGGCGGGCCTGTCCGGCAAGATGGTGGAGATGGTCCGTGAGCTGCTGCCGGGAGCACGGCGGCTGGGCGTGCTCCTGAACGAGGCCGATCCCTATTCCAAGTCGCTGCTGGAGCAGCTTCACGTCGGCGCCCGCAGCAACGGGATCGAGCTCCAGCCGCGGCTCGCCCGGCCGGAGCACGACGTCTCCGCCAGCCTGGCGCTTCTCCAGCAAAGTGGCGTCGATGCGCTCTTCGTCCAGCCGACCCTGATCAGCACGCGGCTGGTGGAGATCACGCTGCAGCAGCGGCTTCCGACGTTCTCGAACTTCGGAGCCAGCCTGGGCGTGCTCGCCGTGCTTGCCCCGAGCTCGAGAGAGCAGTTTCGCGGCACGGCCGATTATGTGGACAAGATTTTGAAAGGCCGAAGGCCGGCCGACCTTCCCGTGTCGCAGCCGACGATCTTCGAGGTCGTGATCAACAACAAGACCGCGCAGGCGCTGGGTCTTCAGGTGCCGAACTCCCTTCTCGCCCGCGCAGACGAGGTCATCGAGTGAGGCGGTGCGAGAGCCTGAAGCTCGCCAGGGCGCTGGGGCTGACGATCCCGCCCTCGCTCCTCGCCCGCGCCAAAGAGGGAATCGAATGAGGCGACGGGACATCCTGTCGAGTTTGGGCCTTGGGGCGGTTTTTTTGTCCACCCGGGCGTCGCCGTCCGCGGCGCAGGCCGCGATGCCGACGATCGGCTTCCTGGCCCTCGGCGTGCCCGATGCGAAACCGTGGTTCGCCGGCGCGGAAGCGGCACTCCGGGAGGCGGGCTACGTCGATGGGCGGACGGTGCGGATCGAGCGCAGGTCCGCCGGCGGCGATTCCGGTCGGCTCGGCGAGCTGGCTGCGGACCTGGTCCGCCTGAAGGTCGACGCCATCGTGGCGTTCCAGACCCCGGCGGCCACCGCGGCCCGGCGCGCCACGGCCGCTATCCCGATCGTCATGAGGGGGGTCGGCGACCCGGTGGCGACGGGCCTGATCGCGAGCCTGTCCCACCCTGGCGGCAATCTGACCGGCATGTCCGCGGCCTCCCCCGGATTGTCGGACAAGCTGGTCGACATCGTGCGCGAGCTGTTTCCGGCGGCCCGCCGGCTGGGGCTGCTGTTGAACGGGGCCGATCCGTACGCGACGCCCCTGCGCGAGCACATCCAGCAGGGGGCCGCCCGCAACGGCATGGAGATCCAGGTGCAACTGGCGCGTCCCCAGGACGATTTCCAAGCGATCCTGCAGACGATGGGAGAGAACCAGGCAGAGGCCGTGTTCGTGCAGCCCACCCTGGTCAGCAAAGCGCTGGTCGAGACGGCGCTGCAGCAGCGCCTGCCGCTGGTCTCGAATTCCGGCGCCCCCCTCGGCGTGCTCGCGGCGCTCGCGCCGGGCTCCAAGGAGCAGGATCGCGGGATGGCCGATTATGTCGACAAGATCCTGAAGGGGCGCAAGCCGGCCGACCTGCCGGTGTCGCAGCCGACCGTGTTCACGCTCCAGATCAACAGCAGAACGGCGGCGACGCTCGGTCTCACGATCCCGCCCGCGATCCTCGCCCGCGCCGACGAGGTGATCGATTGAGCGTCGGCGCGCTCGCTCCGGAGGCGGCCGCGCCCGGCGGGGCGGTGCGGGCGGCCCCGCATGCGGCGGGCCGCCGGATCCCGCTCTCGCTCAAGCTCGCGATCGCGCTGATCGGCCTCGTCACGCTCGTGCTGCTCATCAACGGCGCCGTGAACCTTTGGCTGAACTATGGCGAGGCCAAGCGCGCCGCCGTCCAGGTGCAGGGCGAGAAGGCGCAGGCCGCGGCCGAGCGCGTCAACGAGTTCGTTTCCGAGATCGAGAGCCAGATCGGCTGGACCACGCGGGCCGAATGGCGGCGGGTGTCCCTGGAGCAGCAGCGCTACGACTTCATTCGCCTGCTGCGTCAGGCGCCCGCCATCACGGAGGTCGCCTATCTCGACCCGGCCGGCAAGGAGCAGCTCAAGGTCTCGCGGCTGGAGCCGGACCAGGTCGGCAGCGGCAAAGACGCGTCGGCCGAGCCGCGCTTCCGGCAAGCGCTGGCCGAGAAGGTCTGGTTCGGCCCGGTCTACTTCCGGCGCGGCTCGGAGCCCTACATGACGGTTGCCGTGGCGCATGCCGGGCGCAACCCGGGCGTGACCACCGCCGAGGTGAACCTCAAGCTCGTCTGGGACGTGATCACGGCGATCAAGGTCGGCGAGAAGGGCTATGCCTTCGTCACCACGGCCGCGGGGCGGCTGATCGCGCATCCGGATCTCAGCCTCGTGCTGCGCGACACCGACCTGTCGAAGCTGCCGCAGGTCAGCGCGGCGCTGGCGGCGGCCTCGGGCGCCGGCCAGGCGGCGGAGGGCAGCTCCGAGCTCACGGACGATCTGTCCGGCAACCCGGTCCTCACCGCCCACGCCCGCATTGGCCGGGTCGGCTGGCTCGTGTTCGTGCAATCGCCGGTCTCGGAAGCGCTGGCCCCGGTCTACAGGGCGCTATGGCAATCCTTGATGCTGCTCGGGCTCGGCCTGCTGCTCGCGACGCTCGCCGGAAGCATGCTCGCCCGCCGCATGGTGGTGCCGATCCGCCGCCTGCAGGAGGGCGCCGAGCGGCTCGGCGGCGGCGACCTATCCCAGCGCATCGCCATCCGCACCGGCGACGAGATCGAGACCTTGGCCGACCGCTTCAACGGCATGGCCGCCCGCATCCAGGAAAGCTACGAGACGCTGGAGGCCAAGGTCGAGGAGCGCACGCGGGACCTGAACGAAACGCTGCAGCAGCAGACCGCGACCGCGGATGTGTTGAAGGTGATCAGCCGCTCGGCCTTCGATCTGGATGCCGTGTTCAAGACGCTGATCGAATCCGCCGCCCATCTCTGCAACTCGAACCGCGCCCTCATTTACCTCCGCGACGGCGAGGTCTTCCGGCCGGCGGCGGGCTTCGGCGTGCCACCGGAATTCTGGGCCCTGATGGCGAGCAATCCCATGCGGCCGGAGCGGGGCACGTTCGTCGGACGCACGATCCTGGAACGGGCCACGATCCATGTGCCGGATGTCGATGCCGACACGGAATTCACGTTCACGGAAGCCAGCCGGGTCGGCAAGTTCAAGGCGCTTCTGTGCGTGCCGCTGCTGCGCGAAGGCGAGCCCGTCGGCGTTCTGGCGCTGTCCCGGCCGGTGGCCGGGCCCTTCACGGATCGACAAGTCTCTCTGGTGTCCAGCTTCGCCGTCCAGGCCGTGATCGCGATCGTGAACGCGCGCCTTTTTGACGTGGTGCAGGCGCGCTAGCGGGAGCTGCAGCTCTCCCTCGACGACCTCCGCAAGGCGCAGGATCGCCTCGTGCAATCGGAAAAGCTCGCCTCCCTCGGCCAGCTCACGGCCGGCATCGCGCACGAGATCA
>JAQGJZ010000188.1 GCA_028290385.1 Enterovirga sp. | reverse complement strand
AGCGACGTTTGACGCTGGTCAGGCCGCGCACCAAGCGCTCGCGGGCCGCCTCGGCCCCGAGCTTGTGCGGGATGGTCACGCTCAGGGGTTTGGCCACGGAATCCGTTGAAGCGACGTCGGAAGGGAGTGGTGCCGGCGGAGAGGATCGAACTCCCGACCTTCGGTTTACAAAACCGCTGCACTACCGCTGTGCTACGCCGGCAACTCGGCGATGCAGATAGCGGATTTCAGGCGTCGAGACCACCCGTCGGATGCGGGCGTCCGTCCCCGCGAGGCGCCTCGCGAGCGCCCCTGCGGCCGGCCCTGGCGCGGCGCCCCGGATGGGCTAAGCTCCCCCGAACAGCCCTGCGGTCAACAAGCGGGGCGACAACGCGTCAGGGAGGAAACATGAAGGCGATCTGGGCTGCGCTTTGTGCCGTTGTCTGCGTTGCGACGCCGGGTTCGGCGCAGAACGCCTATCCCCAGCGCCAGATCACCATGGTGGTCCCGTTCGCGGCCGGGGGCACGACCGACGTCATCGGCCGGATCATGGCCGACGACATGTCCCGCACGCTCGGCCAGCAGATCGTGGTTGAGAACGTCACGGGCGCCGGCGGCACCGTCGGCGTGACGCGCGTCGCGAAGGCGACGCCGGACGGCTACACGATCCTGATGGGCAATCTCGGCACCCAGGCCGCGAGCGTGGGGCTCTACCCCAAGCTCACCTATGACCCGCGCACCGACTTCGAGCCGATCATGAACGCGGCCGCTACCCCGATGCTGGTGGTCGCCAAGAAGGATCTGCCGGTCAAGGACTTCAAGGACCTCGTCGCGCTGCTGAAGGCCAAGGGCGAGACGCTGAACTACGGCACCGGCGGGGTCGGCGCGACCTCGCACCTGACCTGTCTGTTTCTGGATTCCCTGGTCGGCGCGAAGCCCCAGCACGTGCCCTTCCGCGGCTCCGGGCCTGCCCTGAACGCGCTGATCGCCGGGCAGATCGACTATGTGTGCGACCAGACAGTCGCGGTCGTGCCGCAGATCCAGGCCGGCACCGTCAACGGGCTGGTGGTCGCGGTGCCGAACCGGCTGTCCGTGGTGCCGGACGTGCCGACCTCGGCCGAGCAGGGGCTGCCCGAGTTCCAGGCGACCGGTTGGAATGCGCTGTTCGCTCCCAAGGGCACGCCGCCCGCCATCGTCGAACGGCTGAACGCCGCGGCCCGAGCGGCCCTGGCGAACGAGGGAACCCGCAAGCGGTTGCTCGAACTCGGGGCGGAGCTGCCGGACGAGGCGGGACGGAGTCCGCAGGCGCTCGGCCAGCTCGTCGCGAGCGAGATCGAGAAATGGGTGCCGGTGATCAGGAAGGCGGGCGTGACCGTCAACTGAGCGCGCCGCCATGAACGGGGAACACGGAACAGGCATGCGTACGCACAGGATCGCGGCGATCGGCGGAGACGGGATCGGGCCGGAGGTGATCGATGCCGGCGTGGAGGTGCTGCGCGCCTGTGCCGAGCGTGACGGCGGGTTCGAACTCGCGGTCGAGCAGTTCGACTGGGGCTCGGAGTATTATCGCCAGCATGGCGTGATGATGCCCGAGGGCGGCGCCGACCGCCTTCGGGCCTTCGACGCGATCTTTTTTGGCGCGGTGGGCGCGCCCGACATCCCCGACCACCTGACGCTCTGGGGCCTGCGCCTCGCCATCTGCCAGCCGCTGGACCAATACGCGAATGTGCGGCCGACCCGCATCCTGCCCGGCATCACGAGCCCGCTACGGAACGTGTCCGGCCCCGAGCTCGACTGGGTGATCGTGCGCGAAAACTCAGAGGGTGAATATGCGGGCGTCGGCGGCCGCGTGCATCGCGGCCTTCCGGAGGAGGTCGCGACCGACGTGTCGATGTTCACGCGCGTCGGCGTGCTCCGGATCATGCGCTACGCTTTCCGGCTGGCGCAGTCGCGGCCGCGCAAGCTGCTGACCGTGGTGACCAAGTCGAACGCCCAGCGGCACGCGATGGTGATGTGGGACGAGATCGCGGCCGAGGTCGCGGCGGAGTTCCCGGATGTGAGCTGGGACAAGATGCTGGTCGACGCCATGACCATGCGCATGACGCTGCGGCCGCAGACGCTCGACACGATCGTGGCCACGAACCTCCACGCCGACATCCTGTCCGATCTTGCGGCCGCGCTCGCCGGCTCGCTCGGGATCGCCCCGACGGGCAACCTGAACCCGGAGCGGAACAGCCCGTCCATGTTCGAGCCGATCCACGGTTCGGCCTTCGACATCACGGGCAAGGGGATCGCAAACCCGGTCGGCGCGTTCTGGACGGCATCGATGATGCTGGATCACCTTGGGGAGCGGGACGCGGCCGAGCGCCTGATGCGGGCGGTGGAGCGCGTCACCGCCGACCCGAAGCTGCACACGCCCGATCTCGGCGGCACGGCGACGACCCGGCAGGTGACGGACGCGGTGTGCGAAGCGCTGCGGGGCGCGAACGATTGAGCCTGATCCGGGTCGGGACGGCCGGCTGGGCGATTCCGCGTGCGATAGCCGGCAGCTTCCCGGAGGAGGGGAGCGGGTTGCAGCGCTATGCGGCGCGGTTCGGGGTCGCCGAGATCAATTCCAGCTTCCACCGGCCGCACCGGCCGGGCACCTACCTTCGCTGGGCCGAGGCCGTTCCGGAGGATTTCCGGTTCGCCGCGAAGCTGCCGCGCCGGATCACGCATGATCTCCGGCTCGTCGGCGCGGAAGAAGAGCTCGAACGGTTCCTCGGGGAGGTCGCCGGGCTCGGCTCGCGGCTCGGGCCGCTGCTGGTCCAGCTCCCGCCGAGCCTCGCCTTCGAGGCTGCGCCGGCTGCGACCTTTTTCCGCCAGCTGCGGAGCCGTCATGCGGGAGGGGTCGCGCTCGAGCCGCGGCATGCGAGCTGGTTTGCGCCGGAGCCGGACGGCCTGCTGCGCGAGCACCGGATCGCGCGCGTCGCGGCCGATCCGGCGCGGGTGCCCGCCGCGTCCGAACCGGGCGGCTGGGCGGGCCTCGCCTATGTCCGGCTGCACGGCTCGCCGCGGACCTACTACTCGTCCTACCAGGCGGACTATCTGGAGGCGCTCGCGGCGCGGCTCCGCGATGCGTCCGTCGAGACCTGGTGCATCTTCGACAACACCGCATCCGGGGCCGCGGCCGCGAATGCGCTCGACCTGCTGACCCGGCTCGGGGGCGGCGGGCCGTAGCGCCCCGGCGGAATGGGCCCGATCCCGCCAAAAAGAAAGCCCCGCGGAGCGGGGCTTTCGGTCTCGGGTTGGCGGCGGATCAGCGCCGGGTCGCAGTCTCCGTCGCCGAGAAGATGTCGCGGTCCTTCGTTTCCGGCACGAAGAGCAGGCCGATCACGAAGGTCATCAGGGCAAACACGATTGGGTACCAGAGGCCGTAGTAGATGTCGCCCGTGGCCGCGACCATCGCGAAGGCGGTCGGGGGCAGCAGGCCGCCGAACCAGCCGTTGGCGATGTGGTAGGGGAGGGACATCGCCGTGTAGCGGATGCGGGTCGGGAAGAACTCGACCAGGGCCGCCGCGATCGGCCCGTACACGGCCGTCACGTACAGGACGAGGATCGTCAGGATGCCGATGATCTTGAGCGACTGCGCCTTGCCGAGGGCATCGAAGAACCCGTTCAGCTTCACGATCCCGGGGTCGTTCGCGGCCGGATAGCCCGCCGCGACGGCCGCTGTCGTGAACGCCGTCATGTTAGCCGGGATGGCCGGCGCGATCGGCGTTTCCGTTCCGTTGAACGTGACCTTGGGCGGCGTTCCGGCCGGGGCGGGGACGAACTCGTATTTCACGGCCGAGCGGGCGAGCGCCACTCGGGCGACGTCACACGGGGCTGTAAAGGTCCGGATTCCGACCGGATCGAACACCGAGCCGCAGGAGGCGGGATCGGCCGAGACCTGAACCTTCACGGTGTCCAGGGCGGACGAGAGCTTCGGGTTGGCGACGTTGGTGAGCAGGATGAACAGCGGGAAGTAGGTGATCGCAGCGACGAGGCAGCCGCCGAGAATGACCGGCTTGCGGCCGATCCGGTCGGAGAGTGAACCGAAGAACACGAAGCCCACGGTTCCGAGGATGAGCGACCAGGCGATCAGCACGTTCGAGGTCAGGAGGTCGACCTTGAGGATGCTCTGGAGGAAGAACAGGGCGTAGAACTGGCCCGTGTACCAGACCACCGCCTGGCCGACCGCGAGGCCGAGCAGCGCGAAGATCACCATCTTGGCGTTCTTCCACTCGCCGAAGGCCTCGGACAGCGGCGCCTTCGACTGCGTGCCTTCTTCCTTCATCTTCTTGAAGGCCGGCGATTCATGCATCTGCAGCCGGATCCACACCGAGATGCCGAGAAGGACGACGGAGAGAAGGAACGGGATGCGCCAGCCGGCGATCGGATAACCGGTGCCGCGCTGGAATCCTTCTTCGCCCATCCACAGCCGGAGTGTCAGGATCACGAGCAGGGACAGGAGGAGGCCCACGGTCGCCGTGGTCTGGATGAAGCTGGTGTAGAAGCCGCGCCGGCCCTGCGGGGCATGCTCGGCCACGTAGACCGCGGCGCCGCCATACTCGCCGCCGAGCGCGAGCCCCTGCGCCATGCGCAACGCGATCAGGAGGACAGGCGCGACCCAGCCGATCTGCTCGTAGGAGGGCAGAAGGCCAACGAAGAACGTCGAAAAGCCCATGATCAGGATGGTGATCAGGAAGGTATATTTGCGGCCGACCAGGTCGCCGATGCGGCCAAACACCAGCGCGCCGAAGGGACGGACCAGAAAGCCAGCCGCGAAGGCGAGAAGCGCGAAGACGTTGCGTGTGGTCGGATCGAAGGCGGAGAAGAACTGGGCCCCGATGATGACCGCGAGCGAGCCGTAGAGGTAGAAGTCGTACCACTCGAAGATGGTGCCGAGCGACGAGGCGAGAATGACCTTGCGTTCCTCACGCGTCATGGGCCGCACGGCCCTTTCTGTCATTGGCGTGGCTGCGACGGCCATGGCGTTCCTCCGATGATGCTCAGGCCCCGGCCGCGGATCGCGCGCGCGAGCGCCCCCTTTTTTTGCTCGTCCGGCATAGGGGAGGGCCGCGCGACCGTCGATCTCCGCGCGCTCGGCAATTGGTCGTGCAACCTATGTCTTAGCACCTTCGTTGCGTGACTCTGCGGCGGCGAAATCGTACTCGTGCGGTGAGGAGGCCGGTTTGATCATGGAGTGTCGCGCATGCGGCCCGGAATCTCCCGTTTCGCCCTTGGTGCCCTGCTCGGCCTAGCCGGCCTGGCCGGCGCGCTCACGCCCCTTTCGGCTGAACCCGGCCGGGGCGGTTTCTCAGCCATCGGCCGACATGCCGGGGCCGCTTCGCCGCTTGGGGCCGCGATCGGACGCGACGACCGCGGGCCGCGACGGGGGGCGTTCCTTGGGTCGCGCTTTCGCGACCGCGATGCGGCGCTGCGCGGGCACGGCCGCCATGGCCGCTTCGGCTCCCGATACCGGCACCACGGCCCTCTGATCGGCTATGGCTATGGCGTCGGCTGGTGGGGCGGCGCGCCCATGCCGCTCGTTCCCGAGCCGCAGACCGTGAAGCTCGAATGGCCGACGAGCATCGGCATTCCGCCGTCGCCCGTGCAGCCGCCCGCGCTCTACGTCATCGGCGGTGCGCCGAAGGGGGCTGCATCCGCGCCCCGGCCGCGACTGCGCCAGGGCGCCGCGCGGGCCGGCGCTTCGGCTGGGTCGGGCCGGTTTGCCTCTGGCCCCGTCTTCATCCCCGTTCCCGGCGCCCGCTGAGGGCGTACAGGGCGATCGCGGCGGCGTTCGAGACGTTCAGGCTCTTGATCGCGCCCGGCATGTCGAGGCGGGCGACGACGTCGCAGCAATCACGCGTGCGCTGGCGCAGGCCTTTGCCCTCCGCCCCGAGCACGAGGATCGTCGGCCGCGCCACGGGGACATCGGACAAGTCGGCCTCGCCCTCCGAATCGAGGCCGACCCGCCGGAATCCCCGCTCGCCGAGCTCGATCAGCGCCTCCGCGAGGTTGCGGACGATCAGGAACGGCACGTGTTCGAGCCCGCCCGAGGCGGCTTTCGCGAGGACGCCCGTGACGGATGGACTGTGGCGCGCCGTCGTCACGATGGCTTCGACGCCGAAGGCCGCAGCCGTGCGGACGATCGCGCCGACATTGTGCGGATCGGTGATCTGGTCCAGCGCCAGCACGAGCGCGTGCTCGCTCAGCGTCTCCAGCGTCGGCCCGGCGAGCGGCTCCGATTCCAGGTAGAGGCCCTGGTGAACGGAATCCGGCTCGAGCAACCGGCTGATCTCGTCGGCCCGGACGATCTGCGGGGCCAGCGGGAGATCGCCGATCTCCTCGGCCAGCCGGTGCGCGCCGTTCTCCGTCGCCAGAAGGCGCAGATGCTGCCGGCTCGGATTGCGCAACGCTTCCGCGACCGGATGCCAGCCGTAGAGCACGGTGCGATCGTCACTGTGCTCGGCGGCACGGCCCGGCCGCCCGCCCTGGCCGAAGCGCCGCGGCCCCCGGTTTCGCCCGCCTGCCGGCCCGGATCTGCCCGGCCCGGTTCGTCCCGTCTGTGTCATGCCGGTTCTCTCGCGGGGATTGCGGCCGCCGTCCAGTGCCGGGCGCGATCGTCGCAGCATCTCGCATGCGGGTCGGGTTGACACCCCGGCGACCGGCCAGCATAAGCCAACCCGGTCCACGAGAGTTCGCTCTTGGGACGCCGGCCCTTCTGGATCCCGGCTGTCCGGGGACGGGGGAATGTCCCGAGCGGCAAAGGGGGCGGACTGTAAATCCGCTGGCTACGCCTTCGTAGGTTCGAGTCCTACTTCCCCCACCACCGGCATCTGGCTTATGGTCCTCGTCGGTCGCGGGTGTAGCTCAATGGTAGAGCAACAGCCTTCCAAGCTGATGACGAGGGTTCGATTCCCTTCACCCGCTCCAGCCCTCCCGAGCGCCTGGTCGGGCGA
>JAQGJZ010000158.1 GCA_028290385.1 Enterovirga sp. | reverse complement strand
TGACCGGCGGTGTCGACGCCAACGCCCTGCAGCGGCCCAAGCGCTTCTTCGGGGCGGCCCGCAACATCGAGGAAGGTGGCTCCCTCACCATCATCGCCACCGCGCTGATCGACACCGGCTCGCGCATGGACGAGGTGATCTTCGAGGAGTTCAAGGGCACCGGCAACTCGGAAATCATCCTGGACCGCAAGGTCTCGGACAAGCGGATCTTCCCGGCGCTGGACATCACGCGCTCCGGCACCCGCAAGGAAGAGCTGCTGGTTCCGGCCGACGTGCTCAAGAAGATGTACGTGCTGCGCCGCATCCTCAACCCGATGGGCACGGTGGACGCCATGGAATTCCTGCTCGACAAGCTGCGGCAGACGAAGACCAACGGCGACTTCTTCGACTCCATGAACACCTAAGCGGCGCGGAGTTGCCGTGCGGCGGCTGTCCCCGGCTGGATCCGTTCTGGCCTTGATCCTGGCGGGACTCGCCGGGTTCGTGGACGCGGTCGGGTTTCTCCAACTCGGAGGCATCTTCGCCTCCTTCATGAGCGGGAACTCGACCCGGTTTGGGATCGAGCTGTCGAGCGGCCACTGGCTCGAAGCCGGCCGATCCGCCGCCGTCATCGGCGCCTTCGTCCTTGGCGCCGCACTGGGTAGCTGGGCGGGCAAGGGGGGCGAGCCATCCCGCCGGCCGCTCGTCCTCGCGCTTGTCGCAGCCCTGCTTGGCGCCGCTGGCCTGATCGGTGCCGAGCGCCCCCTCATCAGCGGGATCGCGCTGGTTCTGGCCATGGGCGCAGAGAACGCCGTCTTTCAACGGCGCGACGGCACCGGGATCGGCCTCACCTACATGACCGGCGCCCTGGTGAGGGCGGGGCAGGAGGTCGCCGAGGCGCTCGCCGGCCGGTCCGGCCATGGTTGGGCAGCGAACCTTGCCATGTGGGCTTCCCTCGTCTTCGGCGCGGTCCTTGGCGCGGCCTGCTACGGAGCGGCAGGCCTCCAGTCGGTCTGGATCGCGGTCGTCCTCACTTGTCTTCTCGTGCCGGCCGTGTGGGCCGCCACACGCCGCGGCCATCTCGCCTGACAGACCTTCTTGACTCCTGCCCCGGCCTGCAGATGATCCTCGTGCCGAGATCATCGGCGCTGCCGGCCAAGGCGCCAGCCGGCAAATCCGCTTCGAAGGAGGTCTCGTGGAACCACCTCAGCAGGATGTCGCGTAGAAGGCTGCCGAGAGCGGACGGGCGGCAGCCGAGCGGCACAAGGACCGCGGACGACACGCCGGGAGCGGCCAAAGGGCCGCACAGTGAGGCATGGCTCGCTTCCGCCCCTCCCGGCGCTGTGCCTCGTCCTTGGGACGGCTTTTCATCGCCCGCTGATCGAGGCGCTGCGGGCGCACGACTCGACACGGGGGCGGGCGCGCCATAGGGCGTCTCGCACGCGGCAGGACGGCCGCGGGGTCTGCCGAGAGCCGCCGTAGCCATGAACCCGGGCGACACCATCTTCGCCCCCGCCTCCGGTTTTGGCCGGGCTGGCATCGCCGTGATCCGCCTCTCCGGCCCTGGTAGCCGGGGCGCGCTCGAAAGCCTGCTTGCGGGCCGCCTCCCGGAGCCGCGCCGCGCCTCGCTGCGCCGACTTTCCCACCCTCGTACGGGCGACATCCTGGATCAGGCCGTCGTGCTGTGGTGCCCAGGCCCGGGCAGCTTCACCGGCGAGGATCTGGCCGAGCTGCACATTCATGGCGGCGCGGCAGTGCGGGCGGCCGTGATCGGCGCACTCGCCGACCTGCCAGGCCTGCGGGCCGCGGAGCCCGGCGAATTCACCCGCCGCGCCTTTCTCAACGGCCGGATGGATCTGTCCGCGGTCGAAGGGCTTGCGGACCTCATCGACGCGGAAACCGAGGCGCAGCGGCGGCAGGCGTTTCGGCAGCTCGAAGGCGCGCTCGCAGACCGGGTCACGGACTGGCGCGACCGCCTCGCCAACGCGCTCGCCCTGGCCGAAGCCGGGCTGGATTTCACCGACGAAGCGGATGTTTCCGAGCAGGCACATTCTGAAGCCGCGGCTATCTTCTCCGTCCTGCTAGGAGAGGTCGAGCGTGAGCTCTCCCGGGCTGCGCAAGGCGAGCGCCTGCGCGAAGGGTTCGTGGTGGTCATCGCCGGGCCGCCGAATGCCGGAAAATCGACGCTGCTGAACGCGCTCGCCCGGCGCGAGGTCGCCATCGTGTCGCCGCATGCGGGCACGACACGAGACATGATCGAGGTCCGCTGCGACCTGGCCGGCTTGCCCGTGACCTTCGTGGACACCGCGGGGTTGCGGGAGGCCGCCGATCCCGTCGAGCAGGAGGGCATCGGCCGAACTCGCAAGCGTGCACGCGAGGCGGATCTCGTGCTATGGCTCGCGGCACCCGGCAGCGACGGCGCGCCGGCCGAGGACTTTGGCGCTGTGCCCGTTCTTGTCGTAGCGACGAAGCTGGACGTCGCTGCACCGGACCCAGGGTCGGCGCTTGCCATATCCGCCCGGAATGGAGACGGGCTCGACGCCCTGATCGGCGCGGTTCGCGAGCGGGCGGAAGCAGGCTTCATGGGGGCGGGCGATGCCGTCGTGACGCGGGAGCGACACCGGCGCGCGCTCGAGGATGTTGCGGCCTCGCTGGCCCGGGCAGAGCACGCCCACACGGCCGGGCAGGATGAACTCGCAGCCGAGGACGTCCGGCTCGCCCTGAGGGCGCTGGGCCGGATCACGGGGCAGGTGGATGTCGAGCAGATCCTGGACCGGATCTTCGGGCAGTTCTGCATCGGCAAGTAGGTTTGGGAAGGTCTTGTTTCACGTGGAACACGGGACAGGCAATCAGGCGCGCTACGACGTCATCGTCGTCGGGGGCGGGCATGCCGGCGCTGAAGCGGCGTCCGCGTCGGCGCGTCTCGGCGCGCGCACGGCGCTCGTCACCCATTCGCGCGCGACGCTCGGCGCGATGTCCTGCAACCCGGCTATCGGCGGGCTGGGCAAGGGCCACCTGGTTCGGGAGGTCGACGCACTCGACGGCGTGATGGGCCGCGCGGCCGACCTGGCCGGCATTCAGTTCCGACTGCTCAACCGGCGCAAGGGCGCCGCCGTGCGCGGCCCCCGCACCCAGGCCGACCGCAAGCTGTATGCCCGCGCCGTGCAGCGCATGCTGGCGCAGACGCCGAATCTCGAGATCATCGAAGGCGAGGTCGCCGACCTCACTCTGCAGGACGGCCGGGTGTCCCGCGTCGTGCTGGCGGATGGACGCGACCTGGCGACCGGCGCCGTCGTGCTGACGACCGGCACGTTCCTGGGCGGCCTCATCCATATCGGCGAAGTCAAGATCCCGGCCGGACGTTTCGGCGAGCAACCGTCGCTGCGGCTCTCGGCGCGACTCGCCGAGCTCGGCCTGCCGCTCGGGCGG
>JAQGJZ010000146.1 GCA_028290385.1 Enterovirga sp. | reverse complement strand
CGATCGGCGCGATGTCGCCGTCCATCGAATACACGCTCTCGAAGACGATCAGCTTCGGGCGCTCCGGCGCGATGCCGCGCAGCAGCTCCTCCAGGTGAGCGGCGTCGTTGTGGCGGAAGATCAGCTTCTCGGCGCCGGACTGGCGCACGCCCTCGATCATCGAATTGTGGTTCAGCGCGTCGGACAGGATGGCGCAGCCCGGCAGCAGGCGGGCGATCGTGGCGATGCCGGTCTGATTGGACACGTAGCCGGAGGTGAACACGAGCGAGGCCGGCTTGCCGTGCAGGTCGGCGAGCTCAGCCTCCAGCTCAACCACGGCGCGGCTGGTTCCGGAGATGTTGCGCGTGCCGCCGGCGCCGACCCCGGTCGCCTCGGCGGTGTCGACCATCGCGCGCACGACTTCGGGGTGCTGCCCCATCCCGAGATAATCGTTGGAGCACCACACGACGATGTCGCGCGGGCCGTCCGGCCGGTGCCACACGGCCTGCGGAAAGGCACCCGCCTTGCGCTCGATATGCGCGAAGGAGCGGTAGCGCGCTTCGCCACGCAGGCGGTCCAGCGCGTTCACAAAGTGTTGACGATAATCCATCATGGGCCACGACGCGGGCCGGCTGCGACCCTCCACGTCCGCTTACCGCGTCGAGCACCGATTGCGAAGCATGGATGGTTCCGGGCGACGTTCGGTCGCTCGCTGCGCGGGAGAAAAAAGCTGGACGAGAGGCGGGCCGAGCGGCTGAAAGCGGCACTGCGGGAGAACTTGCGGCGACGCAAGGCGGCGGTTGTGCGCCCGGAGCAGCCCCCGGGCGAAGACGAGCCCGGAACTGAGCTGCCCCAAACCCGTAAACAAGCCTCGAAGGACAACGCGGGCTAGGATAAGGCACTCCGTTCGGCGGGGGCCGGAGAGGGCCATAATGGATCGAATCAGGATCAAAGGCGGAGCGGAGCTGAACGGCACCATCCCGATCTCGGGAGCGAAGAATGCCGCGCTTCCGCTCATGACGGCGAGCCTGCTGACCGGGGAGACGCTGGAGCTGCGCAATGTTCCGCGCCTCGCCGACGTGAACCTGCTGCTCCGCATTCTCAGCAATCACGGCGTCGACCACATGATCACGGGCAAGCGGCCCGGCCAGACGACGGAGACCGGCCAGACGATCCGGCTCGACGCGTCGTCGGTCATCGACACCTGCGCGCCCTACGAGCTCGTCTCCAAGATGCGCGCGAGCTTCTGGGTGATCGCGCCGCTGATCGCGCGCTTCGGCGAGGCGCGCGTCTCCATGCCGGGCGGCTGTGCGATCGGCACCCGGCCGGTCGACCTTCTGCTTTCGGCGCTCGAGACGATGGGCGTGCAGATCGACGTGGACGGCGGCTATGTGGTGGCCAAGGCCCCGAAGGGGCTCAAGGGCGCGGAGGTCGTGTTCCCGAAGGTCACCGTGTCGGGGACGCACGTCGCCATGATGGCGGCGACGCTCGCCGACGGCACGACCGTGATCGAGAACGCGGCCCGGGAGCCGGAGGTCGCCGATCTCGCCGATTGCCTGACCAAGATGGGCGCCAAGATCGAGGGCGCGGGCACCTCGCGCGTCATCATCGAGGGCGTGGCGCGGCTGCACGGCACGACGCACAGCGTGATGCCGGACCGAATCGAGACCGGGACCTATGCGATGGCGGTCGCGATGACCGGCGGCGACGTGGTCCTGGAAAATACCCGAGGCGAGTACCTTCAGAACGCCCTGGAGGTGCTGCAGCAGGTCGGGGCGCAGGTCGACATGGTGACGGATGGGATCCGCATCCGTCGGAACGGCTCGGGGCTCCGGCCCGTGGACGTGACGACCG
Source organism: Enterovirga sp. (assembly GCA_028290385.1). GTDB lineage: Bacteria > Pseudomonadota > Alphaproteobacteria > Rhizobiales > Beijerinckiaceae > Enterovirga. The sequence goes on along the minus strand of JAQGJZ010000146.1, from coordinate 2,270 downwards.
ATCCTTTCCCGGGCTTCCCGACCGACCTGCAGGCGCAGTTCATGGCCCTGATGACCATGGCTCAGGGCACGTCACGCATCCGCGAGACGATCTTCGAGAACCGCTTCATGCACGTGCAGGAGCTGGCGCGGCTCGGCGCCCAAATCCGGCTCGATGGCGATGCCGCGATCGTGGACGGGGTCGAGAGGCTGAAGGGCGCGCCCGTGATGGCGACGGATCTTCGGGCCTCCGTGTCGCTCGTCATTGCCGGCCTCGCGGCCGAGGGCGAGACCGAGATCCACCGCGTTTATCACCTCGACCGGGGCTTCGAGGCCCTGGAGGCGAAGCTCGGGCGCTGCGGCGCGCAGATCCAGCGCATCAGCGGCTGAGTCCCGCAAGGGCCGGCAGGGGAGGTCGGCGAGACCTCCCCCACAAGGGTGTCAGGCGGCTTCCTTCATCGGCTCGGCGTCCTGGCCCTCGGCCGAATCCATCGCCCGCAGGTACACGTCGAGCAGCGTCTCGTGCTCGTCGCGCTCCTCCTTGTCCTGCTTGCGGATCTTGATGATCTCCTTGAGGATCTTGACGTCGAAGCCCTCGCCCTTCGCCTCGGAGAAGACCTCCTTCTTCTGCTCGTTCAGCTCCGCGATTTCGCTCTCGAGCTGCTCGACGCGCTCCACGAAGGATCGCACCCGGTTGCCCGCAATCCCGATCTCGTCCGCCATGGTTTCCCTCTCCTGAATGGAGCCGGCAAACTCGTGCGAGCTCCGTTTCAGGTCCGTTAAGCCCCCGCCCGATGTCTGTGCGACCGCTTGTCATGTTCCCCGATCCACGCCTGCGCCGCCCGGCTGCGGCGGTGAGCGAATTCGGGCCGGATCTCGCGCGGCTGGCGAGCGACGTCGCCGATACGCTCGGGGCGGTCGCGGCGATCGGCCTGACGGCGCCGCATGTCGGTGAGCTCCAGCGGGTCGTCGTGACCCGGCTCGAGCCCGGCACCGAGACGCGCGTCTATGTGAACCCGGTCGTGAGCTGGGCATCTGCCGAGCTCGCCGCGCACGAGGAGGGTAGCGTCAGCATGCCGGGCGTGCGCGAGACGATCACCCGCCCGGAGCGGGTCCGGGTCGGCTTTCAGACCCTGGCGGGCGAGCCGCGCGAGGAGGAGCTGGCCGGCTTCCCGGCCGCGGTCCTGCTGCACGAGATCGACCAACTCGACGGCATCTTCTGGATCGACCGGCTGTCGCGGCTGAAGCGGGACCGGTTGGTCAAGAAATACGGCAAGCTCCAGCCGTAACGGCGGCCGAGCCGGTGCTTGCGGGCCCGTCGGGGGCGTCGCGAGCAGCTCCGTGTGTGTCTGCTGGCGGGCCAAGGACCTGACGCGGGCAGGCGGCAGCCGGGCCGACTTGGATTGGCAGTGCAACATGTCCGGCCGGAGCCGGTAGGTCCGCGGGCCCGAACCCCAAGGCTTTCCGCCACGATGCTGCAGGTGCTGCCTCGCGCGAAACAAGCGTGGCTGGTTTGCTTCGCAGCTGCAAAAAAATCCGGAGGTTGACCGGATCAATCAACCTTGCTGACCTATCCGAAAGCCCGATGACGGTTTCGCGAAGATCCGATTGCGGGCCCTGGTATATTGTGTACTCTGTTCCTCTGCATGGCAGACCCGGCCCGCAAGGGCCGCGAGATCGCGCCGGCCAGGAGGAAGCCCAGATGAAGCGAAAAAGAGTTCCGGCCCGCCTACTTGCGGCAGCTGCGGCGCTCGTTGGCGGATTCGTCGCCGGGGCTGCTCAGGCAGCCTGGCAGCCGACCCGACCGGTCGAGATCATCGTGCCGGCGGGCACCGGCGGCGGTGCCGACCAGATGGCCCGCGTGATCCAGGGCATCGTCCAGAAGCACAACCTGATGGGCCAGCCGTTGGTGGTCATCAACAAGGCGGGCGGTGCGGGTGCCGAGGGCTTCCTCGACGTGAAGGGTTCGAACCGCAACCCGCACAAGATCATCATCACCCTGTCGAATCTCTTCACCACCCCGCTCGCCACCGGCGTGCCGTTCAAGTGGGAGGACATGACGCCGGTCGCGATGCTCGCGCTCGACGAGTTCGTGCTCTGGGTGAACGCCAAGTCGCCCTTCAAGACGGCGAAGGACTACGTCGACGCCATCAAGGGCGGGCAGGCGCATCAGTTCAAGATGGGCGGCACCGGGTCCAAGCAGGAAGACCAGATCATCACGGCCGCGATCGAGCAGGCGACGGGCGTGAAGCTCACCTACATCCCCTACAAGGGCGGCGGCGACGTTGCGGC
>JAQGJZ010000135.1 GCA_028290385.1 Enterovirga sp. | reverse complement strand
CTCTGACCATGAACGCCTCCGGCGATATGCCCCTAGGATAGGTGCATGTCGCCGGACCGGCAAGCGCGTTCAGGATGCCAACGCACCCAGGATCCTGGCCCAGCTCCGCGCACCCTTGTGGAAGCTCGACAGGTCGTACTTTTCGTTCGGCGAATGCACTCGGTCGTCGTCGAGGCCGAAGCCGACGAGAAGCGTGTCGAGGCCGAGCGTGCGCTTGAAATCGCCGACGATCGGGATCGAGCCGCCGCTGCCGATCGCGACCGGGTCCGTGCCCCACTCGGCTGCCAGCGCGGCCTCGGCCTTCTTCAGCGCGGGCATGTCATACGGGAGCTGGATCGCGGCGGCGGCCGAGTGGTCCAGGATCTCGACGGAGCAATCGGCGGGCACGCGCTCCCGGACAAAGGCCGCGAAGGCGGCGGCGATCTTGTGCGGGTCCTGCTGTCCGACGAGGCGGAACGAGATCTTGGCGCTGGCCTGCGCGGCGATGACGGTTTTCGAGCCCTCGCCCGTATAGCCGCCGACGATGCCATTGGCGTCGCAGGTCGGCCGGGACTGGATCTGCTCGATCACCATCCGGTCCCGTTCGCCCGACGGGATCGAGAGGCCCACCTGGCCGAGGAAGGTCTCCGGCGTGAGGGCGAGCGCCTTCCAGCGCGCCAGAATCTCGGGCGGAGTCTCGGGCACGCCGTCATAGAAGCCCGGCAGCGTCACGCGGCCGTCGGTATCGTGCAGGTCGGCGATGATCCGGGCCACGACATGGATCGGGTTTCGGGCCGCGCCGCCGAAGGATCCCGAATGGAGATCGCGGTCCGCCGCCTTCACGATGATCTCGCGATACACGAGGCCCCGGAGCGAGGTGGTGATGGAGGGGGTCGCGCGGTCCCACATGCCCGTGTCGCAGACGAGGGCGAAATCGGCCTTGAGCTCGTCCTTGTTGGCCGCGAGCCATTCGGGCAGCCCTTTGGAACCGTTCTCCTCGGCACCCTCGATCAGCACCGTCACGCCAACCGGCAATTCGCCCTCGGTGGCTATCCAGGCGCGGCAGGCTTCGAGAAAGGTCATGACCTGGCCCTTGTCGTCGCACGCGCCCCTCGCCCGGATGACCTTCCGGCCCGGCTCCAGCTCGGCGAGCTGAGGCTCGAAGGGCGGCGCGTCCCAGAGGTCCAGCGGGTCGACGGGCTGGACGTCGTAATGGCCGTAGAACAGCACGTGCGGCGCCCCGGGCTTCGGCTTGTGCCCGACAACCACGGGGTGGAGCGAGGTCTCGCTGAGATGCGCCCGGAACCCCAGCGCCTCGAGCTCTCCCCGCACCCATTCGGCCGCCTTACGGCACTCGCCCTTGTAGGCGGGATCGGTCGAGATCGACTGGATCTTGAGCCAGTCGAAAAGGCGGCTCAGCGCATTGTCGAGGTCGGTGTCGATATCCCCGAGGACCCGGTCGATCATGTCAGCTCCATCACGCGATGGAGCTTCGGCTAGTCCCGATCAGGTCCGCTGCCAAGCGGGAACGCAGCGGCAGCGCTGCGCCGCAGGCTGCGGGAGCCGATCAGCCTCGCCGGGTGGGGCCTAGCAGATCGGAAATCTCGTCGGCGAAGCCGGCGGAGGCGGTCCGGGGTACGCCCGAAGAGCCGACCGCTCGGGTCCGCCTCCCCCGGCCCCCGCCGCTCCCTCCGCCAATGGCATCTCCGATCGCGCCGCCGATGATGCCGCCGAGCGAATTGCGGAGGATTTTTCCGCCCTCTCGGGCGATCTGCGTGGAGGCGGAGCGCGCGAAGCTCTGCGCCGCCGAGCGGATCACGAGCTCGGTCAGCGACATGGGCTGGCGCCCGCCGCCTTTGCTCTTGCCTCCGGCCGGAGCGGCGCCAGGTGACGGCGCGGCCCCCCCGCCGGGGCGCCCGACCGGAATACCCGACGAGGCAAGCGTTTCCGTGATCCGGTCGAGGATCCCGCCCAGCCCACCGGACTCGGTCGCGGCCCCGGCCGGCTCCTCCGGCATGTCGCGCCGCTTGGCCAGCATTTCGTAGGCGCTCTCGCGATCGAGCACCTGGTCGTATTTGCCGCGCAGCGGGCTCGCCGCGACGAGGGCGGCACGCTCCTCGTCCGTGAGCGGTCCGACCCGCGCCGTCGGCGGCGCGATCAGCGCGCGGTCGACCATGCCCGGGACGCCGCCCTCTTCGAGCAGCGAAACCAGGGCCTCGCCGACGGCGAGCTCCATGATGGCCGTCGATGTGTCGAGGCCGGGCCGCTGCCGGAAGGTTTCGGCCGCGGCCCGCACCGCTTTCTGGTCGCGCGGCGTGAAGGCGCGCAGCGCATGCTGCACCTTGTTGCCGAGCTGACCCAAAACCTCCTCGGGCACGTCCAGCGGGTTCTGGGTGACGAAATACACGCCGACGCCCTTCGAGCGGATCAGCCGGACCACCTGCTGCACGGCGTCGAGCAACGGCTTCGGCGCGTCGTTGAAGAGCAGATGCGCCTCGTCGAAGAAGAAGACGAGCTTGGGCTTTGGCTGATCGCCGATCTCCGGCAGGGTCTCGAACAGCTCCGACAGCATCCAGACGAGGAACGTCGCGTAGAGCCGCGGCTTCGCCATCAGCTTGTCCGCGGCCAGGATATTGACGACGCCGCGCCCGTCCCGGTCGGTGCGGATGAAGTCCGCGAGATCGAGTGCCGGCTCCCCGAGGAAGCTGTCAGCGCCCTGGTTCTCCAGCATCAGCAGCTGCCGCTGGATAGCCGCCAGCGAGCTCTTGGCGACGTTGCCGTATTGCGTGCCGATCTCGGACGCGTTGTCGCCGACGAACTGCAACAGGGCGCGCAGATCCTTCATGTCCAGGATCGGCCAGCCGTGATCGTCCGCAACCTTGAAGGCGACGTTGAGCACGCCTTCCTGCGTGTCGTTCAGCTCCAGAAGCCGCGCGAGCAGCAGCGGCCCCATCTCGCTCACGGTGGCGCGGATCGGATGACCCTTCTCGCCGAACACGTCCCAGAACACGACCGGAAAGCGGTCCGGCTGGTACGGGATGCCGATCTCGGCAGCGCGTTTGACGAACACCTCCTTGCCCTGACCCGCAGCCGCGATTCCGGAGAGGTCTCCCTTGATGTCCGCGGCGAAGACCGAGACGCCGGCGTTGGACAGGCCCTCCGCCAGAACCTGCAGGGTCACGGTCTTGCCCGTGCCGGTCGCACCGGCGACCAGCCCGTGCCGATTCGCAAGCTTCAGCAGCAGATGTTCGAGGTGGTCGCTCTTGCCGACGAGGATGCGATCGGTCGGCTGTACTGTCTCGGCCATCAGGGTCTCGAAGGTTGCGACAATGCCGCGCCTGTCATACGCAATCGGTGGCATACCCGCTACACGGCCACGCTGGCCGGCCGATTTCCGACGACGAGGAGCTCTCCATGGAAGCGCTGATCGCCCGCATTACGGAGGCGACCGGCCTCGGAGCCGACGTGGTTGAGAAGGCAGTCGGGCTGATCCTCGCCTTTCTGGCGAAGGAAGGCCCGCAGGACGAGGTCAACAAGCTCCTCGAATCGATGCCGGGCGCGCGCGAGGCCGTTGCGACCTCCGGCGATGGCGGCCCCGGCGGCGCGATGGGCGGCCTCATGGGCATGATGCCCGGCGGCGGCGTGATGGCCCTCGGCACCAAGCTCATGGCGGCCGGCGTCCCGATGTCGCAGATGCAGCCCTTCGCGCGCGAGCTCTTCGCCTATGGCCGCGAACATGCGGGCGAGGACACGATGGGCGCCATCGTGGGCGGCATTCCGGGCCTGTCCCAGTTCCTCTGAAAGGCAGCCGGCGCCGCCCCGTCCCGTGGCGACGGTGCTTCTCGCCTTCGGCGGCAATCTCGGCGAGCCGAAGGCTACGATTGAGCGGGCCTTTGCCCGGCTGCGCGAGCGCGGCGTCGCCCTCGCTTCGCGGTCGAGCTTCTATCGCACGCCGCCCTGGGGGCCGGTCCCGCAGCCCGACTTCGTGAACGCCTGCGCGGTCGGGACGACGACGCTCCCGCCGGGCGGGCTTCTGGCGCTGACGCAATCAGTGGAGCGCGAACTCGGCCGCGTTGCGGGGGAGCGCTGGGGGCCGCGCGCCCTCGACATCGACATCCTGGATTACGATGGCCGGGTGGTCGACGAGCCCGGCCTCGCCCTGCCGCATCCGCGCCTCGGCGAACGCGCCTTCGTGCTGGTGCCGCTCGCCGAGATCGCGCCGGACCGGGTCGTCGCCGGGCGGACCATCCGGGACTGGGCAGCAAGCGTCGACCCGACCGGGATCGAACGGCTCGATTGATTCCCGCCGGCCTCGACTCCGGTCGGGTACTTGGAGGCGGAGCTCACTCCGTCGTGGCAGAACGCGGGGCCTCGGCCCGTTTCGAGGGCGGGGCGGAGCCGATGCTGTCCAGGATCGTCGCCTCCGTCAGGATCTGCGGCAGGACAACCGGCTCGCCGGCGCGCGGATAAAAGACGTAGAGCGGCACCCCGCTCCTGCCATGCGCTTCCAGGAGGCGCGTGATCTCCGGGTTCCGGTTCGTCCAGTCGCCCTTCAGGTACGCGACGTTCCCGGCCGCGAAGGCGTCCCGGATGGCATCGGACGAGAGAACCAGCCGTTCGTTCACGACGCAGCTGATGCACCAGGCCGCCGTCATGTTGACGAAGACCGGCCGGCCCTCGGCGCGAAGCGCATCGAGCTTCGCCTGCGTGAAGGGCTGCCACGCGGCCCCGGAGCCGGCCGCGGCCGTCGCCACGCCCCCGCCGGCCCGATCGCGGCCGACCACCACCCCGAGCCCGATCAGAACGAGAATTGCGGCCAGCGCCGTGCCCTGCCAGGCGTGCCGCGACCAGCCCGCCCGGAGCGAGGCGAGCCGAAGCGCCCAAGCCGCGAAGCCGACGGTCACGAGCCCGATCAGGGCCGCGAACAAGCCAGTCGGCCCGACCTCCTGCGACAGGACGAAGAGAAGCCAGGCGACGGTCGCGTAGATCGGAAAGGCCAGGAACTGCTTCAGCGTCTCCATCCAGCGGCCCGGTCGCGGGAGGAGGCGCGCCAGCCCGGGCCAGAAGGTCAGGAGCAGGAACGGAAGGGCGAGCCCCAGGCCGAGCGCTGCGAAGATCGCGAGCCCGACGGCAGCGGGTGCTGCCATCGCAAAGCCGATCGCCGTTCCCATGAAGGGGGCCGTACAGGGCGTCGCGACCACCGTCGCCAGGATCCCGGTGAGGAAGGAACCCGGAAGGCCGGAGCGGGTATCGAGCCGCTGGCCCATGCCGGCGAGCGAGGCACCGAGTTCCAGACCACCGGACAGGCTGAGCCCCATCCCGAACAGCAGAAATGCGAGCGCGGCGACGACGACCGGCGATTGCAGCTGAAAACCCCAGCCGACCTCCGCGCCTCCGGCCCGGATCGCGAGCAGGATGGCGGCCAGAGCGATGAAGCTGCCGACCACGCCCGCCGCATAGGCAAGCCCGTTCAGCCGGACCAGCGCGGGCGAATAGCCCGAATGCTTCACGAGGCTCAGCACCTTGATCGAGAGCACCGGAAACACGCAGGGCATCAGGTTCAGGATGAGTCCTCCCAGGAAGGCGAGGAGCGCGGCCTGCAGCACGCTCGCGAGAGTGACGTCAGCCGGCTCCCGGCTGCTGGCCGCCTGCCCGAAGCCGGATGGAACCGCGGCCACGGAGGCAGGGGCGGCGGGGGGTGGCGCGCCGATCTCGATCGCGTGCCGCGCCACGCCGGTCTCGAGCGCCTCCTCCAGCACCAGCACCCCGCCGAGCGGCGACGGCGCGCCCTGGGCAAGGCTGCTGCGCTTCATCTCCAGCGAGAAGCCGGCCGGCGCGACGGACAGCACCTGCGGGGCCGCGTGCTCTATCGCGGCCTCGTCGAACGGAAACAAATAGGCCGAGTGGATGCTCTCCGGCTTCAGGCCGGGCGCCTCGACCGAGAAGCGGAGCCGCTCGCCGGCGGGTTCGGTCCTGGCTGTCCACGGCGACGGGGTCGGCAGCTTGCCGCGGGCGGCGTCGAAGAGAGCCTTGTCCGCCGGATCGGGCTTGCCGTCCTCGCCCGGCCCCGCGACCGGGAGGAGGATGCTGACGCTGGCCTCGCCCGGGATGCATTCGCGCTCGCAGACGAGATAGCTGACATCGGCCTTGAGGGTCAGCGGCTGGCCGGGCGACAGGCCGGCTGGCGGCGAGATCTCCGTCAGCAGGACGGTCTCGCCCTCGTAGCCGTAATTGACGAGATGGCTCACCGGGAGCCGCTGCGGTGCCGGCCATTGGATCGGCCCGGCAGCGACGCCGTCCGGCAGCGTCCACCGGATCTCGGTGGCAAGCCCGGAATCGCCCGGGTTGCGCCAATAGGTGTGCCAGCCCGGCGCCATCGTCAGCCTGACGCCGACCGCGAAAGGCTCGCCCGGCTTAACGGCCGAGGGCTCGGCAACGAGTTCGGCCTTCACAAGATCGCCGGCCCGCGGCGCCGCGGCCGCAGGGTGATGTCCCACCAAAAGGCAAAGCGCCAGAATCGCGGCGCTTAGCAGGTCTCTCATCGGTGTTCGCTCAGCTCAAAGTCGACGTGCTGACAAATCACAATGCAGGAATCGTGACGTGGGGGGAATGTGACGCTACGGACATAGCCGACGTTCCCGCTCGCGCCGTGACTCATCATGACTGACCTCGCGCTCGCATCCGAATTTCAGCCCGCCACGCGCGAGGCTTGGTCCGCGCTGGTCGACAAGGTCCTGAAGGGGGCGGATTTCGAGAAGAAGCTCGTTTCCCGCACCCATGACGGGCTCCGGATCGAGCCTCTCTGCCCAAAGGCCGAGGTTCATGCGCGGTTTCGCCGCGAGACGCATGGGCCGTGGCGCATCGGCCAGAAGGTCGACCATCCCGAGGCTGCGGCCGCGAACGAACTGGTCCTCGCCGACCTCGCGGGCGGCGCAGACGCGCTGGTCCTCACCTTCGCGGGTGCACATCCGGCACGCGGGTTCGGCCTGAACGCCGCGACGGCGGATGATCTCGACCGCGCGCTGTCGGGCGTGATGCTCGACCTGATCTCCGTGCGGCTCGAAGGTGGGGTCGCCGGCCGCGAGGCGATGAACCTCGTGCTCGATCTCGCCGAGCGGCGCGGCCACGCGCTCTCAACGCTCGACCTGGATCTCGGGCTCGACCCGATCGGTGCGTTCGCGGCGACCGGCCGCATGTCGGCGGAGTGGGCGGTCGTCGCGGCCCGGCTCTCGGACAATCTCACACGCGTCCGCGAGCGCGGCTTCACCGGTCGCCTCGCGATCGCGGATGGCCGCCCGTATCACGAGGCCGGCGGCAGCGAGGCGCAGGAACTTGCCGCGGTACTCGCCACCGCCCTCGCCTATCTCCGGGCGTTGGAGGCCGGCGGCCAACCGCTCGACACGGCGCGGGACGCGCTCTCCGTCCTGCTCGTCGCCGATGCGGACGAGTTCCTGACCGTCGCGAAGTTCCGCGCGCTGCGCCGCCTGTGGGCGATGGTCGAGCAGGCCTGCGGCATCGACCCGAAGCCGATCCGGCTGCATGCCGAGACGGCCTGGCGGATGACCACGCGCCGCGACCCCTGGGTGAACCTGCTCCGCGGCACCATGGCCTGTTTCTCGGCCGGGATCGGGGGTGCGGATTCCGTCACCGTCCTGCCCTTCACGGCCGCGCTCGGCCTGCCGGACGCGTTTGCCCGCCGGCTCGCGCGCAACACGCAGGCCATCCTGCTCGAGGAATCGAACATCTGGCGGGTTGCCGATCCGGTCGCCGGCTCCGGTGCATTCGAGGCGCTGACGACCCAACTCGCCGAGGAGGCCTGGGCCCGTTTCCAGGAGATCGAACGCGAGGGCGGCATCGTCGCCTCGCTCACCTCCGGGGCGCTCCAGCGCCGGATCGGCGAGGTTCGGGCCAAGCGGGATGCCGCGATCGCCAGCCGCCGCGAGCCGCTGACCGGCACGAGCGAGTTCCCGCATCTCGGCGAGACGGCCGTGAGCGTGCTGGAGCCCATGCCGTCCCGGCACACCGGCGGCGGAGGGCTTCCCTCTGTCCGCTCGGCCGAGCCCTATGAGCGCCTGCGCGATCGCTCGGACGAGATCCTGGCGACGACGGGGAGCCGTCCGCGGGTTTTCCTGGCCAATCTCGGGCCGATCGCGGCCTTCTCGGCCCGCGCCACCTTCGCCAAGAACGCTTTCGAGGCCGGCGGCATCGAGGCCGTGGGCAATGACGGGTTCGGCGACTTCGACGAACTCGCGAAGGCCTTCGCGGCCTCCGGCGCGAAGCTCGCCTGCATCTGCTCGTCGGACGAGATCTACGGCACCCAGGCGGCCCATGCGGCCTCGGCCCTGAAGGAGGCCGGCGCGCGAGCGCTCTATCTCGCAGGCCGGCCGGGCGAACTCGAGCCTGCCCTGAAGCAGGCCGGCGTGCAGGATTTCGTTTATGTCGGCTGCGATCTTCTGCGCCTGCTCGACGCGGCGCAGAAGCAAGCCGCGCCGTGAGAGCTGTGGCCGAGCAACGACAATCGGATTAGGCTGAGCGACGGGAGGTCGCGACCACGATGAGCCGGATACCGGACTTCTCCACCCTGCCCTTCAAAGGCCCGAACTCCGTGGCCGGCGCGATCGCGAGCGAGCCCTGGATCACGCCTGAGGGGATCCCGGTGAAGCCGGATTATGGGCCGGAGGATCGGGCCGGGCTCGACTTTCTCGACAC
>JAQGJZ010000132.1 GCA_028290385.1 Enterovirga sp. | reverse complement strand
CAGCTCCCGGTACAAGGACAGCGCCGAGCGGAGGCGCCGCATGGCGACGCGCGCCTGGAGGAGCGCCTCCGGCAGGCGGGCCTCCGTGACGCCGTCCTCGTTGAGCCGGAAATGGCGGAGGCAGGCGCGCACGAGCGTCGCGAAGGCATCCGCGACGGGCATGCCGCGGCTGAGGCGCACGGGCTCGGCCTTGTGGAAGCGCCTGGCCTCGCCCTCCACGAGCCGATAGCCCCGCTCCGATTTCGTCAGGATCCCGAGCTTGAGCGCGCCTGCCCCGCCGAGCCGGCGGGCTAGGGCGAAGAGTTCGCCCGGGGCGCCCCCCTTGAGCTCCAGTTCGAGCTCGGCGAGCCTCGACCGGGCGCCGTTCGCCGCGACTGCGCCTTCGTCGAGCACGACCTCGATCGCGGCGCTGTCCGTCTCGACCAGCCAGACCGTCCGCTCCACCTCGGCCGTGAAGACAGGCGAAAGGCCGCCGCCCCGCTCGTCGGCGAGCAGCTTCTTCAGCGGCGTCCGGGAGGCGGCCTTCAGGTCCGGCTCGGGCCCTGCGACCTCCGTTTCCCATTCCGAGCGGCTGAACAGGCCGATGCCCGGCGCCTCCCCGGCGTCCTTGATCGTCTGGACGTGCCGCCCATCGGCCGTGCGCACCCGCAGGGTCAGGCCCTTGCGATGCAGCCGGTGGTCGGGCGTGTCGAAATAGGTCGCCGCGAGACGCTGCCGCGAGCGCGGCTCTCCGAGCGCCTCCAGCCCTTGGGCCTTGAGGCGGGCCAGCTGCCGCGGGCTCACCTCGAGCTTCAACTCCAACTCGCGCAGTTCGGACATGATCTCGCCTAGCGGGTGGAGGGTAGCACGAGTGAATGCGGCTCCGGCAACAGCCGGGCGAGCGGGACGATATGCGCCAGGAAGGCGCGGGCGCTGGACCGCCTGGCCGGATCTCGCGGCCGCTCCTGCCCTCGGCTATCTTCTGTGCAGGCAAGGAGGCCGGCATGGCAAAGGCAGAGCCCGGGCGCGAGCACCGGGAGGGCGGATCGAAGCGGGCAAAGGCGCCGGAGGCGGGCGAACGCCCTGTGCCGCAGCGCGACGACCGGGCGATGGCGCTCGACCTGCCTCGCGCGGAGCTCTCGCCCGAGATGGAAGCCTATTTCGCCAAATGCGACGAGAAGATCGGCTTCGTGCCGAACGTGCTCGCGGCCTACGCCCATGACGACGCGAAGCTCGCGGCCTTCGCGGGGCTGTACAACGACCTGATGCTGGCGCCCTCGGGCCTGTCCAAGCTGGAGCGCGAGATGATCGCGGTCGCGGTGTCGAGCCAGAACCGCTGTTTCTACTGCCTGACCGCGCATGGCGCGGCCGTGCGCCAGCTCTCGGGCGACCCCGTGCTCGGCGAGCTGATGGCCATGAACTACCGGGCCGCGAAGCTCTCGCCCCGGCACCGGTCCATGCTCGATTTCGCCGTGAAGCTGACGGACACGCCCTGGGCCGTGGAGGAGGCGGATCGGGCCGCCCTGCGGAACATCGGGTTCACCGAGCGCGATATCTGGGACATCGCGGCCGTGGCGTCCTTCTTCAACATGTCGAACAGGATGGCGTCGGCGGTCGATATGCGGCCCAACGGCGAATATCACGGCCAGGCGCGCACACCGGCCTGAATCACATTTTCAGTACGGTATTTTATTCCGTCGCGCGGCTCCCTATGTGAATTACACTGTCCAGGGGCTCCCGATGCTCAAAACTCTCCTCGTGGCGGCCGCCGGGGCCGTCCTCGCCGCGTCCTCTGCGCTCGCCCAGCCGGTTGCGGCACGCGTCGGCGTGATCCCCATCATCGGGGCGGCACCCATCTTCGTGGCCGACGGCAAGGGGTGGGTGAAGGAGGCCGGGCTCGATCTCAAGTTCACCGTCTTCGAGTCGGGCCCGAACATGATCCAGGCCCTCGCCTCGGGCACGATCGACATCTACGTGGCCGGCGTGATGCCGCTCGCGGTGGCGCGGGCCAAGGGCGTCGAGTCTCAGGTCGTGACCGCAACGGCGGTCGAGGAGATGGTCTTTGTCGCCGGGCCGAAGCTCGCCCCCTATTTCAAGGACGGCGTCGCGCCCGCGCAGGCGCTGAAGGATTTCCGGGCCAAGGAGGGCAAGGCCGCCCGCCTCGCCGCCCAGCCGCCCGGCTCGGTGCCGAACACAACCCTCCAGCACTGGCTGTGGCAGGTCGCGAAGGCCGACAAGGCCGATGCCGAGATCGTATCGATGGGCATCGACGCGACGCAGCAGGCGGTGCTGGTCGGGGCCGTGGACGGTGCGGCGATCCGCGAGCCGGCCTTGACCATCGTCCAGAGCCGCAACCCCGCGATCAAGCTGGTCGCGACTGGCGGGCAGATGTTCCCGTCCCAGCCCGGAACGGTGGTCGCGGTGACGCCAGCCTTCGCCAAGGCTCACCCGGAAAAGGTGCAAGGACTGGTCGACGCGCTCGTGAAGGCGGACAAGCTGCTGAAGGACAGGCCGGACGAGGCGGCGCCGTTCGTCGAGGCCGCCCTCGGCAAAGGCATCGTGGACCTCGCGACGATCCGCAAGGCGCTGACCTCGCCGGCCTCGCGCTTCGTGGCCGACCCGCGCGTCATCGTCGATGCGACCGCTAAGATGCAGGATTACCAGGTCACGATCGGCACGCTCGACAAGGCGGCACCGCTGGACGGCCTGTTCGACCCGAGCTTCTACGCGAAGGCGGCAGCCGCGAAGTGAGCCTTTTTCGCGCGCACCGAACAGCCAAGGCCGAGATGGCGGGCATCGCCCGCTCATGAACCGGATCGCCCGCACGGCGCTGGCCGCGGCGGGGCTCGTTGCCTTCCTGGCCGTCTGGGAGGCCCTGCCCCGCTTCGGCCTGCTCAACCAGGCCCTCGTTCCGCCGCCCTCGGCAATCCCGCCCGCCCTCGCACGCGAGGTCGCCTCGGGGATCTGGCTGCAGGCCGTGACGTCGAGCCTCACGCATTACTTTCAGGGCCTTGCGGTCGGGGCCGGGCTCGGCGTGCTGCTGGGCATCTTCGCCGGCATGTCCACCGTGTTCGAGAGCGCGACGGCCTGGATCGTCCGGCTTGTGCGGCCGATCCCGGGCCTCGCTTGGGTGCCGTTCGCGATCATCTGGTTCGGGGTCGAGCCCGCCGCCGCGGTCTTCATCATCGCGATCGGCGTGTTCTGGATCGTGTTCTTCGCCACCCAGGGCGCCATCCGGGGCGTCGACCGCGACCTCGTCGAGGTTGCGCGTGCCTTCGGGTTCCGGTCCGCCATTGCCCGGCTTGTGAAGATCATGCTGCCTGCCGCCACGCCCGGCATCATGGTCGGGCTGAGGACCGCGCTCGGGCAGGCCTGGATGGCCGTGGTGGCGGCGGAGCTCTTCGGCGTCACGGGCCTTGGCCAGCGCATGATGCAGGCCTCCAGCCTGCTCGCGACCGATAT
>JAQGJZ010000114.1 GCA_028290385.1 Enterovirga sp. | reverse complement strand
GATCGGGCTTGCGCGGGCGATGCGGGCCTGAGGGCCCGCGCCTCCTCTCCGGCACGGTCCCGTCCGGCGGACGGGATTCCGGCCCGGCCCCAGCCCCTAGATGATCGGGATCTCCGGCGCCGCACCGCGCGGCAGCCGGCCCGTAAGCCGAGGGTCGTCGGCCACTTCGAGTGCCCGCCGATAGGGCGAGAAGCCGACGGACCGGTAGAACCTGACCGCTGCGGGATGGTCCAGTGTGCAGGTGTGCAGCCACAGCCGTGAGATCGGGCGTGCGAAGGCACGCCGGATCGCCTCACCGGCCAGCTCCCGGCCGAGACCCCGCCCCACGGCGCCGGGCACCAGGCCGAGAAAGGCCAGCTCACACTCCCCCGGCTTTCGGAAATCGAGCTCGAGGATGCCCGCATCGGCGCCCCCGATCACGAAGGCAAACGCCTCCACGTCCGGATGAGCGATGATCTTGCCGAGTTGCGCATCCGACAGCAGCGCCCGGCTGAACCACAGCCAGGGCTGGCCCACCTCGGCGAACAGGCGGCGGTAGCGCGGCAGGTCGCGCGCGATGCGCTGAAACGCCCCGAGTTGTGACCGCGGGGGCACCTCGCGGGGTGGTTGCTTCATCTCCAGATACGTTGCGACGGCCGCGATCTTGCCTGGGGGAAGCTCCAGAAATCCCGGCACCTCGGGCTGGCTTTCCGGCCTTGAACGTGGAGACATCGGCCTGTCCTTGGCTCCGGGTCTGCCGAAAGCGTAGCCGTCGCGGCCGCCGCCCGGCAAATTCTGGCCGACGGGCCCCGGCCGTCGGCGGACCGAACGGGAGGTTCATCGTGGATAGGACGACCCCGCCTGACGCGGGTGGGGGCGCTCAGCCGATCACGCGGCCCCTCACGGCTCCCAATGGGCCGGCGCTGGAATTCGTCGAGATTCGGCCGGAGACGGCGCCCGGCGGCAAGCCGCCCCTCCTGTTCATCCATGGTGCGTTCGCGGGAGCATGGTGCTGGACCGAGGGCTTTCTCGGCTTTTTTGGCCGGCGCGGACGCCATGCCGCGGCCGTGAGCCTGCGCGGGCATGGCGGCAGCGAAGGCCACGACGCCCTCCGTCGTGCGGGCCTCGACGATCTAACCGATGACGTCGAGCGGGCGATCGCCGCCATGGGGGAGCCGCCGGTCGTGGTCGCGCATTCCCTCGGGGGCTACCTGGCTCAGCTCCTCATCCGGCGCGTCGAGATGCGGGGCCTCGTGCTGCTCGGCTCGCTTCCGCCCGAGGGCATGGCCCTCGTGGGTCCGCGCCTCGCGGTCACCGAGACCAAGATCTGGTCGGAGGCCGTGACCGCGACCATCACGGATTGGCGCGCCCCCATCGATCTCGCGGGCATCGAGATCCTGTTCGGCGAAGGGATCCCGCGCGAGCGTGCCCTGCGCTACGGCGCCCGCCTCGTCCCGGAATCGCCGCGGGCGCTGGCCGAAGCCCACCTGCCGCGGCCGATCTTCTCAGCGGCACTCGCAGGGCCGCCCACGCTCGTGCTGAACGGCACCGCCGACCGCCTCGTGTGGCCCGCCGACGCGCTGCGGACGGCGATCTACCACGGCGCCGAGCATCATCTCTTCGAAGGCGGCGGGCACTTCCTGATGCTCGACCCCTGTGCCGAGGCCGTCGCGACCCACATCGCGGCCTGGCTGGAACGACGCGCCCTGTAACCGCACTAGGCCTTTGGTCACATGCTTGCCGTGCTTGCGAGGTTACGTCCGGTCGGGCACAGAACCGAGCTTCGCGCCGGCCACCCGGCCCAACCGGCTCGGACTGTTGAATGAAGAACGTCAAGGAATTCATTTGGCCGATCATCGGCCTGGCCGCGGTCGTCGTTTCCTGCTGGCTTCTGTACCGGGAGTTACGCGGGATCTCGCTCGCAGATGTGTGGACGAGCCTCGTCAGCATCCCGCCGCAACACTACGCCCTGGCCTTCGGGTCGACCCTGCTCGCCTATGCGGCGCTCGCCTGGTACGACCGGATCGCGCTGCTTCACCTCGGCGTGAAGCACGTGTCCTGGCTCTTCGTCTCGGTCACGTCCTTCACGACCTACGCGCTATCGCACAACATCGGCGCCTCGGTCTTCTCCGGCGCGCTCGTGCGCTACCGGGCCTATACGTCGAAAGGGCTGTCCGCCCCGCAGGTCGCCGTGCTGGTCGCGCTCTGCTCCTTCACGTTCGGGCTCGGCACCATTCTGCTGTTCGGCGGCGTCCTCGTGATCGAGCCGGACCTGCTGACCCGCGTGGCCGACCGCGTCCCGGCGATGCTCGCCCATCCGACCACGGCCCGGGTGCTCGGCTTCGCCTTCCTGGCCATGGTCGCGCTCTATGTCTTCGGCTCGCTGCTCCACATGCGGCCGATCACGGTCCGCAATTTCACGCTCGGCTACCCCAAGCCCGAGATCATGGTCCGGCAGCTTATCGCGGCCCCGCTGGAGCTGATCGGCGCGGCCGGTATCATTTATTTCGCCCTGCCCGAGGCGTCGAACCCCGGCTTCCTCATCGTGCTGGGCGCGTTCCTGGCGGCCTTCTCGGCCGCGCTCGTCAGCCACGCGCCGGGCGGGCTCGGCGTGCTGGAGCTGATCTTCGTCGCCATGATGCCCGACGTGCCGCAGGCGGACGTGGTGGCGGCCCTGCTCGTGTTCCGGCTGTTCTACCTCCTGCTTCCGTTCGCGGCGGCTCTGATCGTCGTTCTCCTGTTCGAGCGCGCCCGGCTGGCCAAGGCATGGCGTGAGCGCATGCCGGCCACCATCCCGCCGGTCCCGCCGCCCGCCCCGTGACGGGCCGGCCGACGCCGCGCAGCCGGCTG
>JAQGJZ010000094.1 GCA_028290385.1 Enterovirga sp. | reverse complement strand
CCGCCCGCACCCAATCCCGAGCGGCCCAAAGGACACCCGATGCCGTCGAGCCTCCTCGTCACGAATATCGGACGAGCCGTCACGCAGACCCTCGAGGACCGTGGCCCCGTTCCCGAGCCGCTCGGCGAGCTCGTGTCGCGCATTGGCCTCCTGCCCCTTGCGGAGGATGCGGAGGCGGGGCGCAAGATCGGCATCTGGGAATGCACGCCCGGGCGCTGGCCGCGCCAGCAGAAGGCGGCCGAGTTCGCCGTGATCGTCAGCGGCCAGTGCCGCTTCACGCCGACCGAGGGGCCCGAGGCCGAGTTCGGACCGGGCGATGTCGTCTACTTTCCCGAAAACACGACGGGCATCTGGGACGTCAGCGAGACGATCCGGAAGATCTACCTGATCATGAGCTGACCGCTCAGCCCAAGCCGTTTCCGAAGCCGCGTCTGGCGGCGATCAACACCCAGGAGAGCCTCATGCCCATGATCCGCGTGGAGATGTTTCCCGGCCGCACGGCCGAGCAGAAGCGCGACTTCGCCAAAGCCGTCACGGACAGCTTCGTGGCGATCTGTGGCGGCACGCCGCAAAGCGTCCAGATCGTCTTCACGGACGTCCAGAAGGGCGATTGGGCCACGGCCGGAAAGCTGGCCTCTGACGCGGCAGCCCCGGCGGCAGCCGCACCCGCCGTGAAGACGGCCTGAGAGGAGCGAGATCCCGTGGCACAGCCTGTCGATTGCGTTCACGTCATCAGCGGCAAGGGTCCGCCGCTGTTCATGGTCCATGGCATCGGTGCGCGCCGGACGAGCTGGGCCGCCCTCACTGAGCACCTCAAGGACGATTTCACCTGCATCGCCTATGACTTGCGCGGCCATGGCGATTCCCCGAAGGGCGACGGCCCATTCGGACTCGACGAGCTCGTTGCGGATCTGGAGGCGCTGCGGGCCAAGCTCGGCATCGAGAAGGCGCATGTGATCGGCCACTCGCTGGGCGGCATGATCGCGCCGGCCTATGCGCGCGCCTGTCCCGACCGCGTCATGGCGCTCGGGCTCCTGTCCACGGCGGCGTTCCGCACGGAGGACGACGCCGCGAAGGTCCAGGGCGTCGTCACCGCCATGGAGCAGAAGGGTATCCCGCAGGTCCTCGACACGCTGGCCGACCGCTGGTTCACCGACCGGTTCCAGGCCGAGCAGCCCGAGCGCATCGAGGCCAGGAAGCGCCAGGTGGTCGCGACGGATCCGGACGTGTTCCTGAACGTCTTCCACATCTACGCCAAGACCGAGATGAGCCCCTGGCTGCACGAGGTCACGGCGCCCTCCCTCGTGCTCACGGGCGAGCTCGACGGCGGCTGCAACCCGCGCCTCAACAAGCAGATTGCGGCGGCGCTGCCGAACTCGGAGCTCGTGATCCTGGAAGGGCTGAAACACGCCATCCTGATCGAGGCGACCGAGCAGGTCGCCCCGCCCGTGAAGAGCTTCTTGAAGAAGCACAGCTGAGCGGACGACGGGGGCGGAGGAGCGCTTCCTCCGCGCCCCGCCGGCCGGTCGCACCGGCCGGATGCGCGGATCGCGCCTTCAGCACCATGGAGTTTTGCTCGTGACCCGTTTCTTCTGCCGCCGTCTTGCTTCGAAGGCGGTTGCTCTCGCGTGCCTCTTGGCCGCGTTCACCGGCTCGGCCGCCTTCGCCGACGACCCCTACCCGTCCAGGCCGCTGCGCCTGATCGTGGCGTACCCGGCCGGGGGCGGCACGGACGTGATGGCTCGCCTGTATGCCGAGCAGCTCGAGGCAAGGCTGAAGCAGCGCGTTATCGTCGAGAACCGGGTCGGGGGCGGCGGCATCCTGGGCGCCAACGCCGTCGCGAAAGCCCCGACGGACGGGTACACCCTGCTGTTCTCAGCGATTTCGGAGCTGACCGTTCCGTCCCTGCTGGCGAAGGAAATTCCGTATTCGCTCGCCGATTTCAGGCCGATCGGGCGGATCGCTCATTCGCCTTTCGCGCTGATCGTGGGCCGCGACTTCCCGGCCACCACCTTTGCGGAGTTCAAGACGGCCACGGAGCAGCGACCGACCCCGACGATGCTCTCGGCGTCGGCGAATTACAGCGCCCTGACCGGCGGCTTGTTCAAGCTCCAGTCCGGCTTCAACCTCTCGCCGATCCGATATCGCGGCAGCGCGCAGGTGCTGGTCGACCTGATGGGAGGGCATGTGCACGCGGGCTTCGAGACGATCGCGATCACGCTGCCGCAGGCGAAGGACGGTGGGGTCAAGATGCTGGCGATCGCGGCCGAGAAGCGCTCCCCTCTGGCCCCGGAAATCCCGACGCTCGGCGAGGTCGGCTACCCCAACGTGATCGGCGGCGCCTGGTACGGCGTGCTGGTCCCCAAGGACACGACCCCCGACGTGGTGGAGTTGCTCGAGCGCACCACGACGGCGATCCTCGCTTCGCAGGATTTCAGAAGCGATTTGACCAAGCAGGGTTTCGATCCCTACCCCGACGACACGCCGGCGGCGTTCGGGCGCTTTCTCGAGGACGAGAAGGTGAAATGGGAAGCGGTGGCCGACAAGGTCGGGCTGCGGCCCTGACCGGCGCGAAAAGCGCCGCGCGGCCGAAGCCGCTCACAGGCCGGAATAGACCCGCTCGCTCTCCGGCGTGGCGAGCACGACCTCCTTCAGCACGCTCACATAGGCGGCTTCGGTCTTGCTCGGCCGCACCTTCTCATTGGTGACGAGGTACACGTTGATCGGCATGATGTCCTCGTAGGGCGGCACGCGCCAAAGCAGGCCGTCACGGACGTCGCGCGCCGCGATCTGGATCGGAATGGCCCCGATGCCGAGCCCGGCGATGATCATGCGCCGGACCTCCTCGAGATTGTTCGCCACACCGACATGCGGGTCCGCGAGCTTCACGGCGCGCTGCATCTCGGTGATCGAGTTCAGCGTGTCGGAATCGATGGAGGACCGGTAGGCGATCGCCCCCTGCCCTTCCAGGTCGGAGACCCGGAGGTCGGAGCGGCCGAAGAAGGGGTGACCAACTCCGCAATA